>NZ_JAMYQZ010000076.1:0-29951 GCF_040321145.1 Mesorhizobium sp. M0514 | reverse complement strand
TCGGCTCGAAGGACAGGCCGAGACCGGTGATCTTGCCCTTGTCGTCGACGTCGCGGACGATCAATTCGATCGGGCCGATCAGCACCCGGTCGGCATATTCGGCATGGCCGCCGAGCCGCGCCGTTACCAGCGCGCCGACGGTGAGCTTCTGCTCGGCTTCGCTCAATCCCGGAGTGTATGCGGCCTCGAGCTCTGCGGCCGAGCGGGCGGGATCGACGGCAAAGGCGCCGAAGAAGTCGGCATCCTCGGGGTCGACTACGGCGCGGCTGGCAAACAGCTTGTCAAGCAGGCGCGGATAGCGGTCGGGCACGAAGATGTAGACCTGGTCGCCGGCCGCGAGCCGGCCCATGTCCTGGAAACGCATCGAGCGGCCGTCGCGCAGCACCAGCGAGGGCCGTGCCCAGCGCGGGATGCGCTCGCCGCGCGCCACCGGGCTGCCGGGCGCGACGCGGTAGGCGAGCAGTTCGTGGTGGGCGGAGCCCGGCAGTTCGAGTTCGACCTTGTCGAGCGGCCCGAGTCTCGCCGGCACGATCAGGCCGAGCCGGCGCGCCAGCGGACCGACCGACCAGCCCTGCACCACCAGCGATACCAGCACGATGATGAAGGCGACGTTGAAGATGGTGCGGCCGTTCTCCAGTCCGCCGAGCAGCGGGGTGATGGCAAGCAGGATGGACACGGCGCCGCGCAGGCCGACCCAGGAGACGAAGGCGATCTCGGGACGCGGCAGGCGGAACGGGATAAGGCAGAGCCAGACGGCGACAGGGCGCGCGACAAACATCAGGAATAGGCCGAGCAGCACCGCCGGCACCATGATCGCCGGAAACTGCGAGGGTGTCGCGAACAGGCCGAGGATCAGGAACATGATGATCTGTGCCAGCCACGACATGCCGTCCTGGAAGCGCTTCAGGATGGTGACGGCGCGGATGTCGGAGTTGCCGGCAATGAGCCCGGCGAGATAGACCGCCAGGAAGCCCGAGCCGCCAATGGCGCCGGCCGCGGCGAACACCATCAGTGACAGGGTCAGCACGAAGATCGGCAGCAAGCCATGGTCAAGGTTGAGCCGGTCGACGAGGCGCACGATGCCGAGCCCGCCAAGCACGCCGACGACGGCGCCGAGCCCCATATTGAGCAGGAAGCCGAGGATCAGGTCGGTGACCAGCACATGGGTCTCGGGATTGGCGTGGGCGGCGATGATCTCGACCAGCGTGATGGTCAGGAAGATGGCGATCGGGTCGTTGGTGCCGGATTCGACTTCCAGTGTCGCGCGCACGCGTTCGCGCAGATTGATCTCGCCGGCGCGTAGCAGGAAGAAGACGGCCGCCGCATCGGTCGAGGCGACCGCGGCGCCGAGCAGGAAGGATTCCAGCCAGCTGAGGTCGAGCAGGTAATAGGCGGCAGCGCCGAACAGGCCAGTGGTCAGGATTACGCCGAAGGTCGCCAGCGACACCGCCGGTCCGGCCGCCTGGCGCAGCGCGTTGAGCGGCGTGCCGAAACCGGAATCGAACAGGATGACCGCCAGCGCCAGCGAGCCGGCAAAATATGCCACGCGCGCATTGTCGAATTCGATGCCGAGACCATCGACGCCGCTGGCGAGGCCGATGCAGAGGAAGAGCAGCAGCAAAGGGGCGCCGAAGCGGAAGGCGATCAGGCTCGAGAACGCTGCGGCGACGACTAGCGCTGTGCCGACCAGCGTGACGAGATAGATCGCATGCTCCATCCGTGATTTGCCCCTCGAATTCCTCTTTCTACCGATTCACGGGAGAGTGGGGCGAAGGCATGGCCGGTGCAAGGCGCAAGGATGGCTTTTTGCCTTATGCCGCTGATTTTCCGGCGTTTGGCGGCTCGGCGCGCCTTGCCCGGCGCGCTGACGAAAAACGCCCGGGCAAAGCCGGGCGTTCGAAGCTGCAAGACGATGCCTTCAGGTCAGGCGATGGTCTTGCCGAAGGCGACCGAGGTGTCGGCCATGCGGTTGGAGAAGCCCCACTCATTGTCGTACCAGGACAGCACCGAAACGAAGTTGCCGTCCATGACCTTGGTCTGGTCGAGCGCCAGGATCGACGAGCGCGGATCGTGGTTGAAGTCGATCGACACATTCGGATGATGGGTGACGCCGAGAATGCCCTTGAGCTTGCCGTTGGAGGCGGCGATCACCGCTTCGTTGATCTCCTGCACGGTGGTGGCGCGCTTGGCGATGAACTTGAAGTCGACAACCGAGACGTTGGGGGTCGGCACGCGGATCGAGATGCCGTCGAGCTTGCCCTTGAGGTCGGGCAGCACCAGGCCGATCGCCTTGGCCGCACCGGTCGAGGTCGGGATCTGCGACAGGGCAGCCGCGCGGCCGCGGTAGAGATCCTTGTGCATGGTGTCCAGCGTCGGCTGGTCGCCGGTGTAGGAGTGGATCGTCGTCATCATGCCCTTTTCGATGCCGACGGTCTCGTGCAGCACTGCGGCCAGCGGCGCCAGGCAGTTGGTGGTGCAGGACGCATTCGAGATGACGATGTGGTCCTTGGTCAGCTTGTCGTGGTTGATGCCGTAGACGACGGTGAGGTCAGCACCTTCGGCAGGCGCGGAGACGACGACGCGCTTGGCGCCGGCGGTCAAATGCGCGGCAGCCTTGTCGCGGGCGGTGAAGATGCCGGTGCATTCGAGCGCGATGTCGATGCCGAGTTCCTTCCACGGCAGTTGCGCCGGGTCCTTGATCGCGGTGACCTTGAAGGTCTCCTTGCCGACGGTGATCTGGTCGCCCGAGACCGACACTTCGTGCGGGAAGCGGCCGTGCACGCTGTCATAGCGCAGCAGATGCGCGTTGGTCTCAACCGGGCCGAGGTCGTTGACGGCGACCACGTCGATGTCCTTGCGGCCGGATTCATGGATGGCGCGCAAGATGTTGCGGCCGATGCGGCCAAATCCGTTGATGGCAACTCTGACGGTCATTTTACTCTCCCTGGGAGCTGGAGGCGGCAGATGGGTCCGCAGCTTCATAGCGGCGGATGGCACAAGAATCCAGCCGCAGAACGCCGAATTTAAATCGATTAGGTTGGTCCAGCCCCGCGAATCCGCCTTGGAGGTGCGCGGCACTGACCCTGATCTTACTTGCCGTGCAGGCGGGCTTCAGCCGCCTTGGCCGCGGCTTCGGCGGTGATGCCGAAATGCGGGTAGAGCTGCTCGATGGTGCCGGAAGCGCCGAAGCCGGTCATGCCGATGAAGATGCCGTCGGAGCCGATCAGGTGATCCCAGCCCTGGCGGATGCCGGCCTCGATCGCCATCTTGATCGGCGCGTTGCCGATTGTCTCCTTGCGGTGGGCGTCGCTCTGCTGGTCGAACAGTTCGAAGCAAGGCACCGAGACGACGCGGGTCGGGTGCCCATGCTTTTCAAGCAAATCACGGGCGCCGAGCGCGATCTCGACCTCGGAGCCGGTGGCGAAGATCGTCACCGCCGCTTCGCCGCTCGCCGCGGCCAGTTCATAGGCGCCCTGGCTCGAGAGGTTCCTGGCCGAGTGCTCGGTGCGCACCGTCGGCAGGTTCTGACGGGTCAGCGCCAGGGTGGACGGGGTCTTTTCCGATTCAATGGCAATCTGCCAGCATTCGGCGGTTTCCACCGCGTCGGCCGGGCGGAAGACATTGTGGTTGGGGATGGCGCGGAGCGCCGCCAGGTGCTCGACTGGCTGGTGGGTCGGGCCGTCTTCGCCCAGACCGATCGAATCATGGGTCATGACGAAGATCGAGCGGATGCCCATCAGCGACGCCAGCCGCATCGACGGACGGGCATAGTCAGAGAAGCACATGAAGGTGCCACCATAGGCGATGAGGCCGCCATGCAGCGTCAGGCCGTTGAGGGCGGCCGCCATGCCATGCTCGCGGATGCCGTAGTGGACATAGCGCTGGCCGTAATCGTCCGGCGTGATGTTCTTGGTCTGGCTGGTCTTGGTGTTGTTGGAGCCGGTGAGGTCGGCAGAGCCGCCGATGGTTTCCGGCACCGCGCCGTTGATGACTTCCAGCGCCATTTCCGACGATTTGCGGGTGGCGACCTTCGGCTTGTCGGCCGACAGCTTCTTCTTGTAGTCGGCAATGACGGCATCGAAATTCGACGGCAGCTTGCCGGCGAGGCGGCGCTCGAACTCGGCCTTCAGCTCGGGCTTGGCCTTGGCGAGCCGGCCTTCCCAGTCGGTGCGCGGCTTGACGCCGGCCTTGCCGGCGGTGCGCCAGGCGTCGAGAATGTCGGCCGGAATTTCGAAGGGCGGGGAGTCCCAGTTGAAGAATTTCCGCGCGCCGGCGATCTCGTCGGCGCCGAGCGGTGAGCCATGTGCCTTGTTGGTGCCGGCCTTGGTCGGGGCGCCGAAGCCGATGGTCGTCTTGCAGGCAATCATCGTCGGCTTGTCGGAATGGCGGGCGGCTTCGATGGCGTAGGCGATTGCCTCGGGGTCGGTGCCGTCAATGTGGCTGGCGTTCCAGCCCGAGGCCTGGAAGCGGGCGACCTGGTCGGTGTTGTCTGCAAGCGAAACCGGACCGTCGATCGAGATGTTGTTGTTGTCCCAGAAGACGATCAGCTTGTTGAGCTTGAGGTGCCCGGCCAGCGCGATGGCTTCCTGGGAAACACCTTCCATCAGGCAGCCGTCGCCGGCCAGCACATAGGTGTAGTGGTCGACGAGGTCGTTGCCGAAGGCGGCGTTCATGATGCGCTCGCCGAGCGCGAAGCCGACCGAATTGGCGAGACCCTGGCCGAGCGGGCCGGTCGTCGTCTCGATGCCGGTGGCATGGCCGTATTCGGGATGGCCGGCGGTCTTGGAACCCAGCTGGCGGAAATGCTTGATCTGGTCGAGGGTCATGTCCTCGTAACCGGTCAGATGCAGCAGCGAGTAGAGCAGCATAGAACCGTGGCCGGCCGACAGGATGAAGCGGTCTCGGTCCGGCCAATGGGGGTTCTTCGGATCATATTTCAGAAAGCGGGTGAACAGCACTGTGGCGATGTCGGCGCAGCCCATGGGCAGGCCGGGATGGCCGGACTGGGACTTCTCGACGGCGTCCATGGAGAGAAAACGGATCGCATTGGCCATCCGGTCATGTTGTTCACGCGACGTCATGGTACCTCCGGGGTGGGGATTTGTGGGCTTGGCAGAGCCCAGGAAAGAGTGCGCGACACATAGCAGCCACGGGCTTTTAGTCAACAAATCGGCTGCACATTTGCCGGTCTTGTGATGGCTTTGAGACCTTATGGGGCGACCTACATTAACGTTAGCGGGGGACAGTCGCGAGAGCTTTGTTGACGTTGCCTTCACCCGGTGCCTAATGTTTCCTTGTTAACGCGTTCTGAACGCGAAGCGATTCGGTGATGGGCAGGGCACAGGACGAAGGCCATGACCGGCGAAACCACACTCAAGGAAGTCATCCACAGGCTGGGCAAGGCCATCGAGGGGCTGGAAAACGCCGTCGCGGCCAAGCTCGAGCACGAGCGCGACTATTCCGAAGCCGAGGCTGAGGTGCAGCGCATGAACGCCGACCGTTCACGGCTGGCGCAGGAACTCGACAATTCCGAAGCCCGCGCCGAACGGCTGGAAGATGCCAACAAGGAAGTGTCGCGCCGCTTGGTGACCGCCATGGAAACCATCCGCGCGGTGCTGGACAGGTAGGAGCTGCAGGCCATGGCACAGGTCACGGTTTCCATCGACGGCAAGCAGTATCGCATGGCTTGCGACGAGGGTCAGGAAGAGCACCTGATCGACCTCGCCGAGCGGTTCGACCGTTATGTCTCGCATCTGAAGGATTCGTTCGGCGAGATCGGCGACCAGCGGCTGACGGTGATGGCCGGCATCATGGTGATGGACGAGCTTTCGGAGCTGCAGAAGCGGGTCAAGGGCATGGAGACCGAAGTGCAGACGCTGCGCAAGACTCGCGACGAAGCGCTGACCAAGGCCGACAAGAACGACACCGTGCTGACCAGCGCGCTCGGCGCGCTCGCCCAGCGCATGGAAGACCTGGCCACGTCGCTGGCGGTCAACAAGGCCTGAGCCTTCCCCGCACAAACGAAAGATTGTCGGCCCAACGTCGGTCCGTAGAACGAAAGTGCTCGTTCCGTCGCCAATAATAGTTTCCTATTGTCCTGCAGCCGCGATTTTTGCGCTAAGATGCGGGAATGCCGGAGCGTTGACGCCGTCCACGGCCGCTCCTGACGAAATCTGTTGCTGGGGAAATAATGCCATGAGCCTTCGTATCAACGACATCGCGCCTGACTTCACCGCCGAGACCACGCAAGGGCCGATCAAGTTTCATGACTGGATCGGCGACGGCTGGGCGATCCTGTTCAGCCATCCGAAGAATTTCACCCCGGTCTGCACCACCGAGCTGGGCACGATGGCGGGGCTCGAAGGCGAGTTCAAGAAGCGCAACGTCAAGGTCATCGGCATTTCCGTCGATCCCGTTGCGAGCCACGACAAGTGGCAGGCCGACATCAAGACGGCGACCGGCCAGACGGTGAATTACCCGCTGATCGGCGACAAGGACCTCAAGGTGGCCAAGCTTTATGACATGCTGCCGGCGGGCGCCGGCGAGACGTCGGAAGGCCGCACGCCGGCCGACAACGCCACGGTGCGCTCGGTCTATGTCATCGGGCCGGACAAGAAGATCAAGCTGGTGCTGACCTACCCGATGACGACGGGCCGCAACTTCGACGAGATCCTGCGCGCGGTCGATTCCATGCAGCTGACCGCCAAGCACCAGGTGGCGACGCCGGCCAACTGGAAGCAGGGCGAGGATGTGATCATCACCGCCGCGGTTTCGAACGAAGATGCGGTCAAGCGTTTTGGCGCTTTCGAGACGATCCTGCCCTATCTCAGGAAGACCAAGCAGCCGTCAGCCTAGGTTTTCTCCGTCGGAGCTATTTCGGGCTTCAGTCCTATTTCTGGCAAGGCGTGCTTGACCGGCGCGCTTTGCCAGATGACCATGCTGTTGTTCAACCCGACGGAGAAAACGGTTCCTGTCGGGCAAGGGGCAGGGGGGCCGGACATTGGACATCGCTTCGGCCAAACCTGAGGTCGCCGGCTTCTACGACAAGCCGACCGGCGCCATCCAGTATGTCGTCACCGACCCGGTGACGAGACGCTGCGCCGTCATCGACCCGATCCTCGACTTCGACGAAAAATCCGGCGCGACGGCGACGAAGAATGCCGACGCCTTGCTGGATTTTATCCGCGAAAACGGGCTGAAGCTCGAGTGGATCCTGGACACCCATCCGCATGCCGATCATTTCTCGGCGGCGCACTATCTCCGGGAAAGGACCGGCGCGCCGACGGCGATCGGCGACAGGATCATCGAAGTCCAGGCGCTGTGGAAGGCGATCTACAACTGGCCGGATTTCCCCGCAGACGGCTCGCAGTGGGACCGGCTGTTTGGGGAAGGCGAAACGTTCATGATCGGCAACCTGCCGGTCAAGGTGCTGTTCTCGCCCGGCCACACGCTCGCCTCGATCACCTATGTCATCGGCGACGCAGCCTTCGTCCACGACACGCTGTTCATGCCCGACAGCGGCTCGGCAAGGACGGACTTTCCCGGCGGCAGTGCCGCGCGGCTGTGGCATTCGATCCAGGGCATTCTGGCGCTGCCGGACGAAGCGCGGGTGTTTGTCGGCCACGACTATCAGGCCGGCGGCCGCGAGCCGTGCTGGGAGAGCACGGTCGCCGAGCAGAGGGCAAAGAATATCCACCTCGTTGCGGCGCGCAGCGAAGCCGAGTTCGTCGACTTGCGCGAAGCGCGCGACAAGACACTGCCGATGCCGCGGCTGATCCTGCATGCGCTGCAGGTCAACATGAATGGTGGACGGCTGCCGGAACCGGAGGCCAATGGCCGAAGGTATCTCAAGTTTCCGCTGGATGGGCTGTAGATCGGTTCATGCTGTAGGCGCCGTCGCCGAAGCTGCCAATCTCCCCCTCAAGGGGGGAGATCAGCTGTTGCCCGACTTTCGCTAACCGCCGACGGACGACAAAACAAAAAAGGCGGCGCCGGTTTCCCGACGCCGCCTTCTGTTCCTTAGCCGAACCCGGCTTTACGCCGCGGGCTGCGCCTCGATCGTGCGCAGCGCCTGCATCTGGCGCTTGGCGGCGGCCTTGACCGCGTCCTGCACCTTCTCGAAGGCGCGCACCTCGATCTGGCGCACGCGCTCGCGGCTGATGTCGAACTCGGACGACAGCTCTTCCAGCGTCAGCGGCTCCTCGGCGAGGCGGCGTGCCTCGAAGATGCGCCGCTCACGATCGTTGAGCACGGCCAAAGCACCCGACAGCATGCCGCGGCGGTTTTCCAGCTCGTCCTGTTCGATCAGCATGTCTTCCTGGCTTTCGTGGTCATCGACCAGCCAGTCCTGCCATTCGCCGGATTCACCCTCGCTGGCGCGGATCGGCGCGTTCAGCGACGCGTCGCCCGACAGGCGGCGGTTCATCGACACGACTTCGGCTTCCGACACGTTCAGCCTGGTGGCGATCTCGGTGATCTGGTCGGGCTTGAGGTCGCCATCGTCCAGCGCCTGGATCTTGCCCTTCACCTTGCGCAGGTTGAAGAACAGGCGCTTCTGATTGGCGGTCGTGCCCATCTTGACCAGGCTCCACGAGCGCAGGATGTACTCCTGGATCGAGGCCTTGATCCACCACATGGCGTAGGTCGCGAGGCGGAAGCCACGCTCGGGTTCGAATTTCTTGACGGCCTGCATCAGGCCGACATTGCCTTCCGAGATCACTTCGCCGATCGGCAGGCCGTAGCCGCGATAGCCCATGGCGATCTTGGCAACAAGCCGAAGATGGCTGGTGACGAGCTTGTGCGCAGCGGAAGTGTCTTCATGCTCGGCGTAGCGCTTGGCGA
Source organism: Mesorhizobium sp. M0514 (assembly GCF_040321145.1). Lineage (NCBI taxonomy): Bacteria > Pseudomonadati > Pseudomonadota > Alphaproteobacteria > Hyphomicrobiales > Phyllobacteriaceae > Mesorhizobium > Mesorhizobium sp. M0514. The sequence goes on along the minus strand of NZ_JAMYQZ010000076.1, from coordinate 21,110 downwards.
GCATGTACTCTTCCTGCGGCTGAAGCATCGGAAAGCGGCGGATTTCTTCCAGGTAGCGGCTGAGGCCGCCTTCGCCGGAAACAATACTGGGTAGTGAATGGGCCATGATTGCGCCCCCTCTCTATTGGAGTGATGCCCCCGAAACGCGGCGGGCATGTGACGCGAGCACCAAAAGGCTCGCCCGCGACAACTGATTTATATAGGAACAAAACCAGAAAAGACAGGCATTTGTTCAACACGAAACAGTGTGTCACGCTGAAGTGAACAATGCCGCTCAGGTTTTAGCTGGCTTGTTTAGACGCAATTCCGGACGGAAAACCGTTTCACACTTTTCCTGGAATTGCTCGGGTTCAGAGCTTGCGGAAGCCGCCGACGAGTTCCTCCATGTCCCCCGGTATCGGCGCCTCGAACCTCATCGATAAATGGGTAGCCGGGTGCCGAAATGCAAGCAGCCAGGCATGCAAAGCTTGCCTGGAAAATGCCTTGACCTGGGTTTTCAGCGGCTCGGGCAGCCGGTTGGCCTTGGTGCGGAAGGCCTGGCCGTAATCCGGGTCGCCGATGACGGGGTGGCCGATATGAGCCATGTGGACGCGGATCTGGTGGGTGCGGCCGGTTTCCAGCCGGCATTCGACCAGGCTGGCGGCGGCGAACGGCTGCTGGTTTTCGCCGAAACGCTCCTTGACGGTGAAATGCGTGACGGCGTGGCGGGCGTCGTCACGGCCTTCCGGCACGACGGCGCGGCGCACGCGGTCGGCGGCACGGCCAAGCGGCGCGTCGACCGTTCCGGTCGGCCGCGACGGGATTCCCCAGACCAGCGCCAGATAAGCACGTTCGAGGTCGCCGGTGCGGCCGTGGTCGGCAAAGGCCTCCGACAGCGCCTTGTGGGCGCGGTCGGTCTTGGCCACCACCATGACGCCGCTGGTTTCCTTGTCCAGCCGATGGACGATGCCCGGCCGCCTGACGCCGCCAATGCCTGAGAGACTGTCGCCGCAGTGGTGGATCAGGGCATTGACCAGCGTGCCGGTCCAGTTGCCGGCGCCGGGATGGACGACGAGGCCGGCCGGCTTGTTGATGACGATCAACTCGTCGTCCTCATAAAGCACGTCGAGCGCGATGGCCTCGCCTTGCGGTTCGGCCGGTTCCGGCTCGGGCCTGACGACCGATACGCGCTCGCCGGCACTCATCTTGCGCTTGGTCTCGTCGACCGGCTTGCCGTCGATCGAAACGGCACCTTGCCGGATCAGCATCTGCACCCGGCTGCGCGACATGTCAGGCCCGAGGGCGCTCGCCAGCCATTGGTCGAGGCGCTGGCCGGCCGCTTCCGCGCCGGCTTCGAGCACGGTCGGCGCCACCTCTATGAATTGTACAGCCTCTATCAATTCAGGGGTCTCTTCGTTATGAGCGCTCATCGAAAAAGTTCCGGAAAGTTCTGCCATGGCCCGGCCCGTTGCCGATGAAGAAGAAAAGCCGCTCGATCCCGAGATCGAAAAGGTGCGCGGCAGGCTCATCCGCTTCATGGCCATCAATCTCGGCCTGCTTTTGCTGGCCCTTATGGTGGTGATCGCGGCCATTGTCTACAAATCGCGCAGGGCGCCGCCCGCGAACCCGCCGCTCGCCAACGACATTCCAGTTCCGCCCGGCGAGCCGCTCGCGGCCGACATAGTGCTCCCGGTCGGAGCCAAGGTGATTAGCCAGGCTCTGTCGGGCAATCGCATTTCGATCGACGCCGAGCTCAGCGACGGCAGCCGCACCATCTTTGTCTACGACATCGCCGAGCGCCGTATCATCGGCCGCTTCGCCATCCGCAACAAATAGCCGGGCCGAAACAATGACCGGGTTTGCCGAACATCGCCGCATCGCAACCATCACGCTCGTCGTCGCCGACTATGACGAGGCGATCGCCTGGTATGTCGGCAAGCTTGGCTTTGTCCTCTGCGACGACATCGAGCTCGGCGACGGCAAGCGCTGGGTGACGGTAACGCCGGCGGTCGGGCAAGGGCCCCGGCTGCTTCTGGCGGAGGCGTTGGACGATGTGCAGAAGAGCCGCGTCGGCGACCAGACCGGAGGCCGCGTGGTTTTGTTTCTCGAAACCGATGATTTTGCCACGGACCATGCGACGATGCTGGAGAACGGCGTCGAGTTCCACGAAACGCCACGCCATGAGCCTTACGGCACCGTGGCGGTTTTCGCCGACCTCTATGGCAATCTGTGGGACCTGATCGAGCCGAAACGCTAGGTCCACGAACCGACATTGCACAGAAGCGGTCCGGCCGTTCGAAGCCAGTTGCTTTTTCCAAACCGTCAGCCTATATCGCCGGTTCTTGAACGCGCCCATCGTCTAGCGGTCAGGACACCGCCCTCTCACGGCGGGAACAGGGGTTCGATTCCCCTTGGGCGTACCAAGCAACGACTTTCCTTCCGCATCATCGAAAATTTCGGGCAGCAGCCGCGCGGATCGCGTGTGACCGCGAGGGTCGGCGGCATCAGCGAAATTCGGCAAGTCCGCGCACCCGAATACACCCAATTTAAGTCAGGCCGCGACCTTGAAAGCGTAGCGATCTCTGTTACTTGCGGTGCGGGGATAGCATCTGCGGCAACGCGGATTTGGTTTGGCATAGCAGGCATGAATTCGGCAAAAATGATATGCCCGTGCTGTCACGGCAGCGGGCAGGTTTTCGATTGCTTGAAATGGCGTGAGTCGAAAGGGCATTGCTGCCCGCAAGGTACGCATCGGGCCGGCTGTCCCGGGCAGACCATGGCATGCGCCGAATGCGCGGGCCTGGGCACGCTGGCGGAGGCCGAACTCAGAGCCGTTGCGTAGCCTCAGGTCATGCAACCTTAAGCCTCTTTCACCATCCAGCGCCGGCAGTCTCCGCGAGCTTCTGGCGCGGCGCTGCCAATTGCACTAGCATCATTGTACGAAGCCTAGCCAAAGGGCTCTTTGCGGCGCGCAAGACGCCGGAGAACATAGGCGAGGGTCGGGGAGGAGGACACCGATGCAGAAATTGCAGTCGCAGGGCGTCCATCACATCACGCTCGTCGGCGCCGGCCGCCGGACCTCGATCGATTTCTGGGAAGGCGTGCTCGGCATGCCGTTCATTTTCGAGCAGCCCAACCTCGACAAGCCAAGCGAAAGCCATCTTTATTTCGATCCCGGCGACGGCAGGCTGATCACCGTCTTCACCGACGAGAGCCGCACGCCGGTCAAGCGGCGCACGCCCACCGAACCGGGCTGCGTCCATCATATTGCGTTCTCGGTGTCGCGCGTGACCTTCCTGCAGGCGGTCGCCCGGCTCGACGAGCGCGCCATCAAGCACAGCGGCGTCAAGGATCGCGGCTTCATGGATTCGATCTATTTCGAGGATCCGCTCGGCCTCTTGATCGAGCTGGCGTCCTATCGCTTTGAGCCGCCGGCCGGCTTCACCCACGCCGATGTGCTGATGCAGGCGCACAAGCTGCGCGTTGCGCGCGGCGACTACAACATCGCCGAAGTGCACCTTGCCGACGCGATCCAGACGCTGGTCGAACGGTCGCGCGCGACCTTGTCGGACGACCGGACGCCGAAGAATCCATACTGACGGCCAGCAAAAGGGGAGGACCATAATGGCAAAGACAGTTAAGAGCGCTGGCAAACCAGCGGCCAAGCCAGCAGCAAAAGCGGCAGCGAAGCCGGCCGCAAAGGCGGCCGTAAAGGCCGCGCCGAAGGCAGCCGCGAAGCCGGCCGCGAAAGCCGCGACAAAGCCGGCTGCCAAGAAATCCGCGCCGAAGGTCAAGGCGGCGAAAAAACCGGCGCTGAAGCTCTCGATGCTGAAGCCGAGCGTCAACAACATGACCGTCCGGGTGTTTGCCCGTGCGGCCGGGTTCGACGCCGCCGAGACTGACGCCTGGGGCCACACGCGCTCGCCCGAATATATGGCGCGCAATCCGGCGCATCTGACGCCGATGATCGAGGACAAGGGGCTGCCGCGCGGCGTGCTGTGGGAGAGCTGTGCCATCATGCAGTATCTCGCCAACAAGCACGGGCTGGAGAAATTCTATCCCAAGGCACCGGCCAAGCGGGCGATGGTCGACAGCGCCATGTTCTACCTGATCGGCACGCTCTACCCGTATGTGGCGCGCGCCACCTATCCGGCGCTGGGTTTCCCGCACTATGCCGGCGAGGTCGGCCATAGCGACGCTCATCCGGAGAAGAAGTCCGAGGCGCAGAAGGCCGCCATGGCGGCGATTGCCGAGCCGCTGGAGGTGTTTCACTCCTTCTTCAGGGACGGCAAGCCGTTCATCGGCGGCAAGCACCCGTCGATCGCCGACATACGCCTGGCATCGACGCTGGAGTTCCTGGCCGTCATCGACTATGCGCTACCAAAATGGGCCAAGGAGTATGTCGCGGCGATGGAGAAGAAACTCGGTAAGGCCTATGCCGAGCCGGCCGGCGACGTGCGCGGCTACATCGCCTATGTGAAGTCGCAGGCCAGCGCGTAAAGCTAAGGATTCATTAACCAGAACGCTGTCTATTGAAGGCACCGCGCGACCACGGATGTACTGGCGCAAGGGTGAAGGGAAAGGTCGGCGCAATGCCGGCCTTTTGCTTTTCGCCGATGCGCCATCAGGCACGTCTCATGCTGTAAAGTCCGACATCAGGCATATTGCCATCGTTTGCTTCGACCCTACCATCATGGTCGGCGGACGACACACGAGGAGCTTTGCGATGAAGGGCGTAGCGAGAGTGTTTGCGATTGCCGGTGTTGTGTTGGTCGGAGGCTACCCGTGCAATGCCGCGCCGCTCGACACGATGGCGGAGGTCGGCGATGCCATCCAGGCGTGCTGGACGCCGCCGGCGGGTGTTGGAAATGCCAGCGTCACCTTGAGCTTCAGCTTCAAGCGCGACGGCACGCTGATCGGTCCGCCGCGGCCGACGGCGATCAAGGTCGATGGCGATGCGGATACCAGGAAGTCGTTCGTCGACGCCGCAACCACTGCCCTGCAAAAGTGCTTGCCGTTGAGCTTTTCGCCGACGCTGGCGCAAGGCGTCGCGGGCAATGTCTTCACCGTGCAATTCGCTTCGCCCAAGCAGTAGGCGAGCGGGCGAGCGTTTCACCGTTTCGCCGAAACGGCGACCCGCCCCCCGTTGTCTTGACGCAATTCCGGACGGAAACCGCTCGCACTTTTCCTGGAATTGCTCTGATCAGTTGTGCGGGCGCCTGATATCCACATGCCGCTGCAGTTCCGGCGCCTCGAAGACGTAGTCGGCCCAGGCGGATTCCGGAATCTGTCCGGCGAGATAGCATTCCAGCAACAGGCTCTGTTCGGGATCGAGCGCTCTCGGCGCCCGCTCATGGTCCAGCCCCAGCGAGTGGAACAGGTTCCTGGTCAGGCCAGAGACAGTGAAGTGAATAGACATCTTCGGTCTCCTTTGCCCGACACAACGCGAGACACCGGAGAAAGGTTTCATCCGCAAGGGCCGATAAGGCGGGATCGATGATTGCGGCGGCCTGGGCTCGCCGGAGCCTGGCTACGTCTCAATCTTGAAACAAAAGTGTAATAGCGAATTTACGGGAACCGGCATAATACACTCGGCATAAAATACCTGGCGGTTCTTGGCGTCTCTTCAATTAGACTTGCCTCAATCATTGAGGCTCAATCGGCTGGAGCGGCGATCGGCTCCACAGGGGTACAAGGACCAGGTGTCGCCGATGATGCATTTGTGGCTTGTCGTGACCTTTGCACTGGTGTCGGTAGCGGCAAGCGTCCTCGGCATTTCGGCTTCCCTTGCCGATCCATGCGCCGCGCTCAGGAGCCAGCTGGCACCGTCCGGCCGCAGCGGCGGGATCAGCTCCGAGCTTGCGCAGCTACGTCGCCAGCTTGCGGCGATCCAGGGGCTGGAGAGGCAACGCCGGTGCACGGCGCAAAGTGCGGTGGGGGGCTTCTTCAATGCTTGCGCCGACCTCGCCAAAAGCCGCACACAGGTGCAACGCCAGATCGCCGGCGCCGCGATTTCGCGCCGGGATGCGTCCGGACTGCAGGCCAGGCTCGTCGCGCTCGGCTGCACGCCCGCCGCCGGGCAACAAAGACAGCGTCCTGCTGGCGCCATGATCGGCAGCAATTCGATGCTGTTTTGCGTTCGTCTCTCCGACGGCTATTTCTTCCCGGCGCCGAAATCGCAGTTCGTGCAAGGCGGCGATGTCAAGGAGATGGTCGACCAGTGCCGCTACATCTGCGACGATGCCGGCGTCGACCTGTACACGCTCAGGGACCCAAGCCTTGAAACCGAAAAGATGGTCGCGCTCGATACGCGCACATCCTACAAGGACCTGCCGACGGCCTTCAAATATCGCAATGATGCGAACTTCAGGGCCTGCGACCTCAAGCGCTATCACCAGCGCGTTGCCGAGCTGAGAGCGCGCACGGTGACGCCAGCCAATATGGCCAACGCGATCATTCCTTTGCCGTCAGCGAAGCCGGATCTTGGCACCGTGGCGCAAATTCCCCAGCCTGGCGCAGACGCTGCAGAGGCCAGGGGCGCCGCCCAGCGACAGTCGGTCGAGCCATTGGCCGGCTCGCGGCCGGTCAGGGTGGTCGGGCCGGCTTTCTTCCCGGCGGAGTAACCTGCGCCTAGAGCGTTTCACCGTTTCACCGAAACGGCGAACCGCTCTATGTCTTTGTTTTACGCAATTCCGGACGGAAAACCGTTTCACACTTTTCCTGGAATTGCTCTAGTACCAGCTATTCGCAAACCATCCTGTAGCGTTTGCCGGGTTCGCTGACATTCTTGCAGGTGAGCGGATTGGCCGGTTCGGAAGCCATGCTGGGAGGGCTGGACCTGACGTGCCGCCTTGGCGCGGCTATTTGTGTTGTGTGCCTGCGTGCCGCGGGCCGGTAGGGCTCCTGCGGCGGCGGCGTCGGAAACACACCGGCTGCCGCCTGCATCCGGCTGGCCTCAGTCTGCGACGGATCGCGATCCCAGACCCGCCTGATATCGAGCGGCTTCGGGATCACCACCGTGCCGTCATAGCTGCGTGCGCAGCCGCTGCCCGCAAGCAGCGCCAGGCACAGGAAACAAGGCACGATCCAACCCGTCATCAGCAACACCCCCGCCGACTTATAGCCCGGCCGGGGTTCCGCCGACAACCGGCGGAATACCGCAGGGCAATGTGGCTCTGGCCGCAGTCTGGATTGGTTATGGTTAGCGGATCATTAATGCTTCTCGGGCAAATTCCGCCGGCGAACCGCTGAGGGGGTTCGGCCTTGGCTTTCGGGGTGGGAACGGGATGGCTGACGGGACTGTTGGAACACGCGGCGGACGCGGTTCCCGAAAAGGGGTGGTGAACGGCGAGGATACGTCCGTCGGGGGTTCGCCCGAAGCGCTGCGCGAACTGGTCGAGGCCGGCGCCGACTGGGTCTGGGAGACCGACGCCGAGCTGTGCTTTTCCTGGCTTTCGGAGAACTACCAGGCCGCCACCGGCATCGATCCCGCCAGCATTCTTGGCCGTTTCCGCTTCGATTTCCTCAAGCAGATGGTGCACGGCAATCGACACGCCGCCGCGCATCTGGAGGATTTGCAGGCGCATCGGCCGTTTCGCGACTTTGTTTATGAGTGGAAGGGCGGCCCTCCCGGCTGCCGTTGGGTTTCGATCACCGGTTCCCCGCGGTTCGACGGCGAAGGCGAATTCATCGGCTATCGCGGCATCGGCCGCAACGTCACGGCACTGGCCGGTGCGCTGGACGAACTGCGGCAGGAGGAGAGCGATCCGCCGGCCGGCGAGGCCACGCAGCACCTCGCCGATCTCGAGCGGACAATGGATGCCATGCATATGGGCGTCGTGGTGCTTGACGCGAAGTTCGACACGCTCATCGTCAACAAGGCCTATCGCGAGCTCTCCAGGATTCCCGATGGCGCCGTCACGGTCGGCGCGCCGTTCAGCCTGTTGATGGAACTCAACCGCCGCAACGGCATCTACGGCGATCTCGATGAACAGCAGTGGCGGCACTACCTCGCCACCCGCATCGAGGAGATCAGCGCCGGCTCGGTTGCGCCACGCGAATTTCTCCATGCCAACGGCAGGACGATGATGTTCTCGGTGACGGCATTGTCCGGCGGCAAGCGGCTGTTGACCTACTACGACGTCTCCGAGCTCAAGCGTCGCGACGCCGAAATCCAGAGTGCCAACGCCAAAATCACGGAGACCTTCGCCAATCTTCGCACGATGGTCGACCAGATGCCGATCGGCGTGCTCGTCCTCGATGCGGAGATGCGCGCGGAGGTGATCAACCGCGCCTTCTATGATTTCTGGGAAATCGATCCCCGACGCGCCGGCATCGGCTGCGGCTTCCGCGAACTGATGCAGGCCAGCCGCGATATGGACCCTTACGGTGCTGACGATGCCGAGTGGCAGGGCCACATCGCCGAGCGCGAAGCAGAAATCTCGGCTGGCCTGGTGGGCTCCAGGCAACTGCCACGCAATGACGGCCGTACGCTGATTGCCTCGCTGGCGCCGCTCGCCGGCGGCAAAAGGCTGATCTCCTATGTCGACGTCACCAACATGAAGGATCGCGAGGCTGAACTAGCCCAAGCGCTGGAGAAATCGCGGCTGGCCGAGGCGGTGATCAACGGCGTCAAGGACCCGATCTTCGTCAAGGACGACAATCTGCGTTTCGTCTTCGTCAATGAGGCGTTTTCGGCACTGTTCGGACAGAGCCCGCAAGCGATGCTGGGCAGGCCCGGCGGCGACTTCCTCAAGCAAAAGGACGCCGCGCAATTCGAAGACAGCGAACGCGCCGTGCTGGCGACCGGCACGCCCTACGAGGTCGAGGAGACTTTCGACGCCGAGGGCGCCAGCCGCTCGCGCATCGTGCGCAAGAACCGCGTCGGCATGCCCAGTGGCCGCAACTATGTCGCCGGTTTCCTGTTCGACATTTCCGACATGAAGCGCCGCGAGACCGAGGCCGAGGACGCCCGCAAGAACCTCGCCACGGTGCTGGAGTCGCTGCCGGCGGCCGTCATCATCTATGACCGCGACGACAAGTTCATCTTTGCCAATCGCAAGCTGCAGGACACGCTGCCGGCGCTGAAACCGGCATGGCAGCCCGGCCGCAGCTTCCGCGAGGCCCTGGAACTCGGACATTCCGTGGGATATTTCCGCTTCAGCGGCGATCCGGAGACCGACAAGCTCTATGACGGCGATCGAGACATCTGGCTGGATGCCATTCTCGCCCGCTACCGCCTGCCGAACTCCTCCTACGAACGGTGCAATCCCGACGGCCGCTGGTATCAGGTCTACGATATGCGCACCGAGGACGGCACCTTCATCGGCGTGCGCGTCGACATCTCGGAGATCAAGAGCCGCGAAAAGGCGCTGCAGGAAAGCATGCGCCAGATCGACCTGTTCCGCCACGTCATGGACGAACTGCCGGTCGCCGCCTTCATCAAGGCGCAGGATCTGAGCATGGAATTCGTCAACAAGGCCTGGTGTGCGTTGACCGGCATCCCCAAGGAGGAGGTCATCGGCCGGACCGATCTCCAGCTTTTCGGCATCGACGACGCCGAAACCTACACCCATGACGACACCGAGGTCGTCGTCACCGGCCGCGGCCGCGAGATCGAGGAGCCCGTTACCCATCGCGACGGCACGGTGCGGCAATTGATGACGCGCAAGAGCCGGCTGGTGGCGCTCGACGGGTCGGTGCACCTGGTCGGCTCCAGCACCGACATCACCGATGTCAAGGCGCGCGAGCAGGCGCTGGAAGAGAGCATGCGCGAGAACGAGGTGTTCCGCAATCTCATCGACAACGTGCCGGTGTCGATCTACGCCAAGCGCTCCGACCTCAGGCAGCTCTACGTCAACAAGGGCTGGTGCGACCTCACCGGCCTCCGCAGGGAAGACGCGATCGGCAAAACGGACATCGAGATTTTCGGCGAGGACGGCGAAGCCTTCGTCAACAGCGATCTCGCCGTGCTGCGCACAGGCGATACACAGGAGATCGAGGAAACGGTGACGCTTGCCGACGGCAGCGTGCGCCACCAGTTCGCCCGCAAGGGCGCGATGATCGCGTCCGACGGTTCGCTCTATCTGATTGGGTCGACCACCGACATCACCGAACTGAAGCTGCGCGAGGCCGAACTGCGCGAGGCGCGCCAGCGCGCCGTGCTGGCCGACCGCGCCAAGTCGGAATTCCTGGCCAATATGAGCCACGAGATCCGCACGCCGATGAACGGCGTACTCGGCATGGCCGAGTTGCTGGCCAAATCCGACCTCGATCCCAAGCAGAAGACGTTCACCGACATCATCGTCAAATCGGGTAACGCGCTCTTGACCATCATCAACGACATACTGGACTTCTCCAAGATCGATGCCGGACAGCTGGTGCTCGACCCTGCGCCCTTCAACCTGCCCGAAGCGATCGAGGACGTGGCGACGCTGATATCGACCCGCGCCAAGGAGAAGGACCTCGAGCTGATCGTGCGCGTCGAGCCGGGCTTGGAAAGCCTGTTCGTCGGCGATGTCGGTCGCATCAGGCAGATCGTCACCAATCTGGTCGGCAACGCGGTGAAGTTTACCGACGAAGGCCACGTGCTGGTCGACGTGACCGGACAAAGGGGGCCGACGGGGACAAAGCTTACCGTTTCGGTCACCGACACCGGCATAGGCATTCCGCAGCAGAAACTGAAGCTCGTCTTCGAAAAATTCAGTCAGGCCGACACCTCGTCGACCAGACGCCACGAAGGCACAGGGCTCGGGCTCGCCATCACCTCGCGGCTGGTCGAGTTGATGGGCGGCGAGATCGGTGTCGAGAGCGCCGAAGGCAAGGGCTCGACCTTCTGGTTCACCGTGACATTGCCCAGGGCCGAGGAACAGACCGGACGGCGGATCATGCCGGTCGACGTGACCGGCTCACGGGTGCTGATCGTTGACGACAATGCCGTCAACCGATCGATCCTGAGCGAGCAGATGGCGTCATGGACCTTCGATTCCTGCGCCGCCGAAAGCGGACCCGAAGGGCTCAAGGTGCTGGTCGCCGCGGCTGCCTACGGCGTGCCGGTCGACTGCGTCGTGCTCGATTATCAGATGCCGGGGATGAGCGGCGCCGAAATGGCGCGCGTCGTGCGCAACACCGCAGGGCTGGCCGACACGCCGATCATCATGCTGACCTCGGTCGACCAGTCGCTCGCCAACACCAGCTATCGCGATCTCGGCATCGACGCCCAGCTGATCAAGCCGGCGCGTTCCTCGGTGCTTCTGGAAACGCTGGTCGCCACCATCCAGCGCCACCATCACAATATCACGGGCGGCCGTGTGCTGCCGGCGGCAAGCAGCGGTTCCGGCGGCGACAGGCACGAACCGTCGCCGGCAAAGCCGCCGCTCGCTGCATCGGAACGCGCCTTGCTGCAACCGCCGCCGGTTCGTGCCCGCGCCCGGGCCGCCGGGGACGAACGCCGGCTCGACATCCTCGTTGCCGAAGACAATGAGGTGAACCAGATGGTGTTCACCCAGATAATCGGCGAAACCGGCTACAGTTTCGAAATCGTCGGCAACGGCCGCAAGGCGCTCGACGCCTTCGGCCGGCTTAATCCGCGCATCATCCTGATGGACGTCTCGATGCCGGAGATGAACGGGCTCGAGGCCACCGCCGCAATTCGCCGGCTTGAAGAACATACGGGTATGCATATCCCGATCGTCGGCGTCACCGCGCATGCCTTGAAGGGCGACCGCGAGCGCTGCCTGGAAGCCGGCATGGACGACTATCTGCCCAAGCCGATCAGCCCCAGGGCGCTGCTCGAAAAGGTCGAGCGCTGGGTCGGCATATCAGGCGAAGCCCAACGAGACGCTGGATAGCAACCTGCGGCGCCGGCCGGGATTCGGCCGCGCCGCAACAGCCAAGGCTATGGTGCGATCGCACCATATCAAAGCTAGCGCCCAGTCAGGACAATGGTCGCAACGAAACCGCTCATTCAGTTACGGGCGGGAGCAAGCGACCGCCGACAAGAAACAGCGTCGAATCTACCCCAACGGACCTGTTTTTGGCGATGGCTCGGCCAAGATTCGCTCTGGCCACGGGCAACGCGCTCCCGTCCGGTTTTTCTTTCTCGGCATCGCGGCCTGCGGTGTGCCGGGACTTGATGCCAGCACGAATTGCGCAAGCGTATGATTCCAGCGGCAACTTCCATTCCCACAAACCGGCTTAAAGGGTGCGGCCCACAAGACGTCTGTGCGACGTTACCGGGCTGACACGAAACTGTCATGCGACTGTAATAATCGAAGGCTATTGGCCTCAGCGGGCGCCGGTTTGAAGAGGGCGCCAAGAGACCATCTTCCGAACAGGAGCAGGCCACATGAAGAAATTCCTCGTTACGGCATCGGCCGTGGCGGTAGCGTTCGCCGCATCGTCCGGTGTCGCCGCTGCGCGTGACCAGATCCAGGTCGCCGGTTCGTCGACCGTGCTGCCTTACGCCAAGATCGTCGCCGAGCAGTTCGGCGAAACTTTCATCAGCTTCAAGACCCCGGTGGTCGAGTCCGGCGGCAGCGGCGCCGGCATCAAGGAGTTCTGCAAGGGCGTCGGCGAAGACACGATCGACATCGCCAACTCCTCGCGCCCGATCAAGAAGGACGAGCTGAAGTCCTGCGCCGACGCCGGCGTCAAGGACGTCCAGGAAGTCCGCATCGGCTATGACGGCATCGTCTTTGCCACCGACATCAAGGGTCCGGACTGGGCGCTGGTTCCCGCCGACATCTACAAGGCGCTCGCCGCCAAGCTGGTGGTCGACGGCAAGCTGGTCGACAACCCGAACACCAAGTGGAACCAGGTCAATCCGAAGCTGCCCGACTGGGATATCGCCGCCTATATCCCGGGTGAGAAGCACGGCACCCGTGAAGTGTTCGAGACCAAGCTGCTCGACGCCGGCTGCGACAAGGCCGCTTTGAAGGCTGCCGGCATCGCCGACGACAAGGAAATCGGCAAGACCTGCATCGCCATCCGCAAGGACGGCAAGGCTGTCGACATTGACGGCGACTACACCGAGACGCTCGCCCGCATCGACTCCAACAAGACCGGCGTTGGCGTGTTCGGCCTCGCCTTCTACGAGAACAATGCCGACAAGCTGAAGGTCGCTACCGTGGAAGGCATCGTGCCTTCGACGCAGACCATCGCCGATGGCACGTACCCCGTGTCGCGGCCGTTGTTCTTCTACGTCAAGAAGGCGCATCTGGGCGTCGTTCCTGGCCTCAAGGAATATGTCGAGTTCTTCCTTGATGACCAGATGATCGGCCCGGAAAGCCCGCTCGCCCAGTACGGCCTGGTTTCCGCTCCCGACGCCGAACGTCAGGGCCAGCGCGACGCCTTCGCCGCCGGAAAGACAATGTAATCAACGGACGGATCAGGGCGCGGATGAACTCCGCGCCCTGATTTCGCCGCTTGCCGCAACGGCGGCGGCGATCTGAATTTTCCCTGGGGTGGGTTATGTCGTCCTTGCTCGTACTCGCCATAATCATCGTCATAGGCGTGGTCGCTTTTGTGGTCGGCCGCCAGCGCGCCGCGGCGCAGGATACCGGCAAGGTCAAGCCGCATTCGCGCGCGCATTATCATGGCTGGTGGGCCTTTCTGCTCGCGGTCCTGCCTGCCGTCCTTTTGCTCGCCGTCTGGGATATCGGCTCTTCCTTCTATCTCGACCGGCATATCCATGCCGCTTTGCCCGAGCGCACCGCCGACACAAAGGTCGCCAGCGAAGCGCTCGACGCCAGCCTGGTGAAGAGCCTGGCCAAGGGCTTGCGCCGGCTCGATGGCGATACCGCACTTCCCGCTACTTTCGCCGAATTGCAGCCGCTGCTCGCCGCCAAGGGCGTGGCACTGGCCAGCGACACACAGGACTACATGATCCCGATCGCGGTCGAGGCGAACCAGGTCCAGGACCGGCTCGGCCTGTTCGGCGCCGTGCTGACCTTCGCGCTGTCGGTCGCCGGCGCCTTCTATGCGCTGAGGCAGATCGCGCCGCGCGCCAGGGCGCGCAACAATGTCGAGAAGCTGATGCTGTGGGGGCTGCTTGCGGCCTCGACCATCGCCATCCTGACCACGGTCGGCATCGTGCTGTCGATGCTGTTCCAGACGATCACCTTCTTCGAAAGCGTATCACCGATGAGCTTCTTCTTCGGCACGGTGTGGGATCCGCGTTTCGCCGCCGCCGGTTCCGGCGGCAGCCAGGGTCAGTTCGGCCTGATCCCGCTACTCGCCGGCACGCTCTACATCGCCGCCGTCGCGCTTCTGGTCGCAGTGCCGGTAGGGCTGATGTCGGCGGTCTACATGTCCGAATACGCCTCGCGCAGCGTCCGGTCGGTGGTCAAGCCCGCGCTTGAACTGCTGGCCGGCATCCCGACCATCGTCTACGGCATCTTCGCCGTGGTCACGCTCGGACCGTTCCTGCGCGACCTCTCAGCAGCCCTCACCGGCGGCTCTCCCTTCATCCAGGGCCAGAGCATCTTCACCGCCGGCCTGGTGATGGGCGTCATGCTGATCCCGGTCGTGTCCTCTTTGTCCGACGACATCATCACCGCGGTGCCGCGCGCAATGCGTGACGGCTCGCTCGGCCTCGGTGCCACGCGCTCCGAGACGATCAAGCGGGTGATCCTGCCGGCGGCACTGCCCGGCATCGTCGGCGCCATCCTGTTGACGGCGTCGCGCGCCATCGGCGAGACGATGATCGTCGTGCTGGCGGCGGGCGTCGCGGCCAATCTGACGGCCAACCCGTTCGAGGCGATGACGACCATCACCGTCAAGATCGTCAACCAGCTGACCGGCGATCTCGAGTTCAACTCGCCGCAGACGCTGGTCGCCTTCGCGCTCGGCCTGACGCTGTTCGCGCTGACGCTGGTGATGAACATCGTCGCCCTCTACATCGTGCGCAAGTACCGGGAGCAGTACGAATGACCGACATCCCCCTGGACACGATGGCGGGTGCCGTCGCGCGTCCGCGCCGCGACATCGGGCTGAAGGCGCGCTACGCCGCCGAACGCCGGTTCCGCATCTATGGCGTGATTGCGATCTCGGTGGGCCTGGCGTTCCTGGCCATCATGTTGATCACCATCGTCTCGAAAGGCTACACCGCCTTCTGGCAGACGACGGTGACGCTGCCGGTCACCTTCGACGAGAAGGTGATCGATCCCTCCGGCAAGCGCGCGACCGACCCTACCGTGCTGATCAAGGCGAACTATCCCAAGCTCGCCGAAAACGCGCTGGTGGCCAAGCTCGGCATCGATCCGGCCAACAAGCCGATGATGCTGAAGCTCAAGGGCTTCCTGTCGGAAGGCGCCCGCGTCCAGCTGCGCGACATCGTCTCCGCCGATCCGTCGGTGATCGGCACGACGCGTGACGTCGACATCCTGGCCGCCGCCAATCTCGACTCGGCCTTCAAGGGCCAGATCGACCTCGGCGTCGATGAAGCGCGCCGCAAGGTGTCCGACCAGCAGATCGACTGGATGAACAAGCTCAAAGCCGAAGGCGCGATGGCCGAGCATTTCAACACCGGCCTGTTCAGCTATGGCGCCTCCAGCCGGCCCGAGACGTCGGGCATGGGCGTGGCCATCATCGGTTCGTTCTACATGATGGTGATCGTGCTTTTGCTGGCGCTGCCGATCGGCGTCGCCGCCTCGATCTATCTCGAGGAGTTCGCCAAGAAGAACCGCTTTACGGACCTGATCGAAGTCAACATCAACAATCTCGCGGCGGTGCCGTCGATCGTCTTCGGTCTGCTTGGCCTTGCCGTGTTCATCAACTTCCTCGGCATGCCGCGCTCGGCTTCCTTCGTCGGCGGCCTGGTGCTGACTTTGATGACGCTGCCGACCATCATCATCGCGACGCGCGCCGCCCTTGCCGCGGTGCCGCCGTCGATCCGCTCGGCAGCGCTCGGGCTCGGCGCCTCCAAGATGCAGATGGTGTTCCACCACATCCTGCCGCTTGCCGCCCCAGGCATCCTTACCGGCACCATCATCGGCCTGGCGCGTGCGCTCGGCGAGACAGCACCGCTGCTCTTGATCGGCATGGTCGCTTTCGTCGCCGATTATCCGACGACGCCTTTCGATCCGGCGACCGCGCTGCCGGTGCAGATCTACATGTGGGCAAACGAGGCTGAGCGCGCTTTTGTCGAGCGCATGTCCGGCGCCATCATCATCCTGCTCGTCTTCCTCATGGCCATGAACATCACCGCGATCGTGCTTCGGCGCCGGTTCGAGCGGCGCTGGTAGAAAAAAGGCAATTTGGTATGAACATCATGACCGAACAGTCCCTTGAGAATGCAGTGGGCGACAAAATGAACGCCAAGTCGAACGAAGTCATCAAGATGCGCGGCGACAAGGTCGGCGTCTTCTACGGCGAGAAGCAGGCGTTGTTCGACGTCAATCTCGACGTCCGCCAGAACCAGGTGACGGCGCTGATCGGCCCGTCCGGCTGCGGCAAGTCGACCTTCCTGCGCTGCCTCAACCGCATGAACGACACCATCGATTCGGCGCGGGTGACCGGCAAGATCACGCTCGATGAAGACGACATCTACGACAAGAACATCGATGTCGTCGAACTGCGCGCCCGCGTCGGCATGGTGTTCCAGAAACCCAACCCGTTCCCGAAGTCGATCTACGAGAACGTCGCCTACGGCCCGCGCATCCATGGGCTGGCCAAGCGCAAGTCCGACATGGACCAGATCGTCGAGCAGAGCCTGAAGAAGGCTGCGATCTGGAACGAGGTCAAGGACCGCCTGCAGGAGCCCGGCACCGGCCTGTCCGGCGGCCAGCAGCAGCGCCTGTGCATCGCGCGCGCCATCGCCGTGTCGCCGGAGGTGATCCTGATGGACGAGCCCTGCTCGGCGCTCGATCCGATCGCCACCGCCCGTGTCGAGGAGCTGATCGACGAACTGCGCCAGAACTACACGATCGTCATCGTCACCCACTCGATGCAGCAGGCGGCGCGCGTGTCGCAGCGTACAGCGATGTTCCATCTCGGCTATCTCGTCGAGGAGGGCGCCACCGACAAGATGTTCACCAACCCCGACGACAAGCGCACCCAGGACTACATTACCGGCCGCTTCGGCTGAGCCGTCCGGCGGGTGAATTTTCAGGCACGAGGACCAAGATCATGGGTGAACATACCGTCGCCTCCTTCGATGAAGAGCTCGGGCAGATCAGCAAGCTGATCCGCGACATGGGCGATCTGGCAGGCTCGATGGTCAGCGGCTCGACCAGGGCGCTGCTCAATTCGGACAATGCGCTGGCACAGCGTGTCGTTTCCGACGACGCCATCATGGATGCGCGCCAGCGCGAACTGGACGACCGCGCCATCACGCTGATCGCCAAGCGCCAGCCGATGGCCAACGATCTGCGCGCCGTGGTCGGCTCGATCCGCATGGCCGGCGACCTCGAGCGCATCGGCGATCTCGCCAAGAACATCGCCAAACGCGTCGGCACCGTGGGCTTGAGCGTCACGCCGCGCGACCTCTCGCACTCCATCGATGCCATGGCGCAGCTGGTGCTGATCCAGGTGCAAGGCGTCGTCGAGGAATATGCCGCCACCGATGCGGCAGCTCTTGCAAAACTCAGGAATGACGACGAGCGCATCGACGTCAAATACACGTCCGTGTTTCGTGAGCTCTTGACCTACATGATGGAAGACCCTCGCAACATCACCGCCTGCACGCATCTCTTGTTCTGCGCCAAGAATCTTGAGCGCATCGGCGATCATGTCACCAACATCGCCGAAAATGCGTATTATGTGCTGACCGGCCAGCAATTGCCCGCCAATCGTCCGAAGCAGGACGAGACGGCGATGGCCACGCCGGCCTGATGAGGGTGAACTGCCTATGATCGCGCCACGCATCATGGTCGTGGAGGACGAGGAGCCGCTAGGCGTGCTCCTCCGCTACAACCTCGAATCCGAAGGCTATCACGTCGAGGTGGTGACACGCGGCGACGAGGCCGAGATCCGCCTGCAGGAAAACGTGCCCGATCTCCTGGTGCTCGACTGGATGGTGCCCGCTGTTTCCGGCATCGAGCTCTGCCGGCGGCTTAGAGTGCGGCCCGAAACCGAGCGGCTGCCGATCATCATGCTGACCGCGCGCGGTGAGGAAAGCGATCGCGTGCGCGGCCTGTCCACCGGTGCCGACGACTATCTGGTCAAGCCATTCTCGACGCCGGAGTTCATGGCGCGCGTGAAAGCGCTGCTGCGCCGCGCCAAGCCGGAAGTGCTGTCGAGCGTGCTCAAGGTCGGCGACATCGTGCTCGATCGAGAATCGCACCGGGTCTACCGCAAGAAGAGCGAGATCAGGCTCGGACCGACCGAGTTCCGGCTGCTCGAATTCATGATGCGCCATCCCGGCCGCGTGTTCTCGCGCAGCCAACTGCTCGACAATGTCTGGGGCGAGACGATCTATATAGACGAGCGAACCGTCGACGTGCATGTCGGGCGGCTGCGCAAGGCCGTCAACAACGGCCGCATGCCGGATGTCATCCGTACCATTCGCGGCGCCGGCTACGCGATCAGGGAAGACTAGGATCCTGCGCGTCGCGCCGTTGCCGGCCATTCACGCGACATGCTTGCCGGATTTGGGCTGAATACCCGGCGCAAAAATCTCCTGATCGACGAAGCCGAGCGCGCGCATGGCACAGCCTTCGCGGATCAGCGGCAGCTCGTTGGGCTCGGTGTCGAAGGAGATCGACTTCGAGTGCTGGCCGCCGGCGGTCTGGGCGATCGCTTCGCGCAATGCCGGTTCGATCAGGTCGAACGCGGCGGCGCTGACGCCGACCATGGCGACGGGTGCCGGATCGATCAGCGCAAACAGGCTGCCGAGGCCGAAGCCGAGCGCCTCGCCGGCCTTGCGATAGGCTTCGCGCTCCGGGCCGTCGGTTTCGCGGGCGCGCGCGGCGAGTGCGCGCATATCAGCGTCGCCGATATCGACCGGCTCGGCATCCTCGCCCATCATTTTGGCGCTGCGCCAGATGGCGTAGTTTCCGGCATAGGCCTCGACGCAGCCGCGCCGCCCGCAGCGGCAGAGCGCGCCGCCCGGACGGTGGATCATGTGGCCGAACTCGCCGCCCGAGGAATGGGTGCCGGTGAACAGTTCGCCTTTCAGCACCAGTCCCATGCCGATGCCGTGCGACAAGAGGATCGCGATGAAATTGTCGCGGTAGCGCTCGGGCTGGCGCCATTGCAGGGCCACCGCCATCATATTGCAGTCGTTCTCCATGGTGGCCGGAATGCCGAATTCCGCTTCCAACATGTCGGCGAAGGCAATGTCGGTCAGTGGCGTGATCGGCGACCACAGCATGGCGCGCGCCTGCGAATCGGTGATGCCCTGGATGCCCATGGCAATGCGGGCGATGCTCTGGACATCGAGGTCGGGATCCTCAAGCCGCCGCCGGACGATTGCTACGCATTCGCCAATCAGCTCGTCGCGCGGCTTGGTCAGCGTGTCCAGCCGGCGCTGTTCCTCGGCGACGACGTGGCCGGCATAGTCGATGACGGTGACGGACAGGAAATTGAGCGACAGCACGACGGTCATCACCGCCGCCGCTTCCGGGTTGAGACCAAGGCCCACCTGCGGCCGGCCGCGTTTCAGTGCGCCGGTCTCGCCAGGTTTGCCTTCAATCAGGATGCCTTCTTGAATCAGATCAGACGAGATTGCCGATATGGTCGAGTGGCTGAGGCCGGTGGTCGCCGCAATCTCGGTCCGCGACGGCTGGCCGGCCCGGCGCACGGCTGAAATCACCATCGCACGGTTGCGACGGCGCAGATCGTCGTGGCGGATTCCAACCGACATTTGTTTCCTCCCGGCCTCCTCGCGCCTCATGATAGTGAAGGCGTTCGACGGCACCAGCCAAATATTGGCAGACGCCGGCAGCCCTGTCATTGTTTATTGCGGACCTCGAAAAAATTCGGCAAGGCCATCAGAATCCATCAGAATCGATGTTGACAGCGCCTTATCATTGAACCAGTATTTTTTCGAGGCTCGAAAAAATAGGGCCTCTGTGTGCCGGCCCTCGGGCCAGTTTTGTCGCGCCGCACGCGGCGCAGGGAGGATTATGATGAACAGATTTGCAGCCGCCATGCTGGCGGGTGTCGCCATGTCGCTGGCGCTGGTGTCGGTCGCGCAGGCGAAGGACAAGGTCATCGGCGTGTCGTGGTCGAACTTCCAGGAAGAGCGCTGGAAGACCGACGAGGCGGCGATGAAAACGGCGATCGAGGCTGCCGGCGACAAGTACATTTCCGCCGACGCGCAGTCCAATCCCGGCAAGCAGCTGACCGACGTCGAAAGCCTGATCTCGCAGGGCGCCAACTCGCTGATCATCCTGGCGCAGGACGCCTCGGCCATCGGCCCGGCGGTGCAGAAGGCGCTGGACGAAGGCATTCCGGTCGTCGGCTATGACCGCCTGATCGAGAACAAGGACGTCTTCTACCTGACCTTCGACAACAAGGAAGTCGGCCGCATGCAGGCCCGCGAAGTGTTCAAGGCGAAGCCCGAAGGCAACTATGTCTTCATCAAGGGCTCGGGCTCGGATCCGAATGCCGATTTCCTGTTCTCGGGCTCGATGGAAGTGCTCAAGGAAGCCATCGACTCGGGCAAGATCAAGAATGTCGGCGAGGCCTATACCGATGGCTGGCTGCCGGCCAACGCCCAGAAGAACATGGAACAGTTCCTGACCGCCAATGACAACAAGGTCGATGCCGTGGTTGCGGCCAATGACGGCACCGCCGGCGGCGTTGTCGCCGCGCTGACGGCGCAGGGCCTTGCCGGAACGGTTCCGGTCTCGGGCCAGGACGGCGACCATGCCGCCCTGAACCGCATCGCGCTCGGCACGCAGACGGTGTCGGTGTGGAAAGACGCGCGCGAACTCGGCAAGAACGCCGCCGAGATCGCCTCGCAGCTTGCCGATGGCAAGAAGACGGGCGACATTGCCGGCGCCAAGGACTTCACCACGCCTGGCGGCAACACCGTCAAGTCGCTGTTCCTGACCCCCGTCGCGATCACCAAGGACAACCTCAACGTCGTCATCGACGCCGGCTGGATCAAGAAGGACGAAGTCTGCACAGGCGTCGCCGCCGGCAGCGTCGCGGCTTGCAACTGATCTCGACGACTTGAAGAAATG
>NZ_JAMYQZ010000075.1:0-30367 GCF_040321145.1 Mesorhizobium sp. M0514 | reverse complement strand
CCGGCTAGCGTCTCGGCCGCGCGCCTGAGACCGTCCTGATTGGACGACGCCAGCCCTGCCGATTGCAGCATCTCGGCGGCCAGCGCCAGCGTCACATCCTCCAGTCGCTTGTCGCGGAGCCTCCCGGTGAGGAAATCGACGGCGTTGCGCACCTCGACCGCGTTGCCGGCAGCCGACGCCAGCGGCTCGTTCATGCCGGTGACCAGCGCCGAGGCCTTCAGGCCGGCGCCGTTGGCGATCTCGACCAGGCTGTTGGCCAGTGCTGTCGCGTCGCGCGACTTCTCCATGAAGGCGCCATTGCCGACCTTGACGTCGAGCACCAGCGACTGCAGGCCGGCCGCGAGTTTCTTCGACAGGATAGAGGCAGTGATCAGCGGCACCGATTCCACCGTTCCGGTCACATCGCGGATCGCATAGAGGCGACGGTCGGCGGGCGCGAGATCGGCGGTCTGGCCGATGATGGCACAGCCGGTCTCGAGCACGGTCTTGCGGAAGCGCGCGATATCCGGCTGGCTGATATAGCCTGGGATGGCATCCATTTTGTCCAGCGTGCCGCCGGTATGCCCAAGGCCCCTGCCGGAGATCATCGGCACATAGGCGCCGCAAGCGGCGACGATCGGCGCCAGCATCAGCGAGACATTGTCGCCGACGCCGCCGGTCGAATGTTTGTCGGTGACCGGACCCGGCAGGTCCGACCAGTCGAGCACATCGCCGGAATCGCGCATGGCGAGCGTCAGCGCCACCGCCTCGTCGCGGTTCATGCCGTTGAAGAACACGGCCATGGCGAAGGCGCCGACCTGGCCGTCCGAGACGCTGCCCGAAGTCACGCCCGCGACGAAGGCCGAAATCTCCTGCGGGGACAGTTTCTGGCCGTCGCGCTTGCGGCGGATGATTTCCTGCGGAAGCATCAGGCAGCGCCCTTCGGCTCCGGCAACCCATCCTGGAACACATGCGCAAGGATCGTCGCCAGCCGTGCGCCGCCGATCGGCGCCATGTCCTTGGTCTCCTGGTGCGACAGTTCCGCCCCGGTCATCCCGGCGGCGAGATTGGTGATCACCGAACAGGCGGCTACGCGAAGCCCAAGGAAGCGGGCGAGAATGACCTCCGGCACGGTCGACATCCCTACCGCATTGGCGCCCATGACGCGCGCCATGCGGATTTCAGCAGGGGTTTCGAAACACGGACCGGAAAACCACATATAGACGCCCTTGTGCAGCGCCGTCCCTGTCGCCTTCGCCGCCCGTTCGATCGCCGCGCGCAAGCCGGCATCATAGGCTTCGGTCAGGCCGACGAAGCGGCGGTCGCTCGGTTCGCCGATCAGCGGGTTGGAGCCGGAGAAATTGATGTGATCGGTGATCAGCATCACCGATCCTGGCAGCATGTCGGGATCGACCGAGCCGGCGGCATTGGTAAGGATCAGCTTGGTGATGCCGATGCCGGCAAGCACCTCCAGCGCCGGCCGCATTGCAGCAGCAACGCCGTGCTCGTAGTAATGGGCGCGGCCGGACAGCATCAGCACCGGCGTGCCGGCGAAAAGCCCCGCGACCACCTCGCCGGCATGGCCAGTCACCCCGCTGCGGGGGAAACCCGGCAGGTCGGCATAAGAGATGCGCACGGCATTCTCGACCTGGTCGACAAGCCCGCCAAGGCCCGACCCCAGCACCATCGCCGTTGTTGGCGCCAACCCGTCCAGTCTTTCAACGAGGTGGTCCAGAGCTTCCTTCATATCAGCCAACTCTCACTTCAAAATGTCGCCACGAAACCCGTAGGGCAGCATGTCGCCCATGGTCACGGTCTCGACCACGCCGGTGTTGTCGCAAAGATAGAGCTTTGTGTCCGGCCGGCAGAATTCCGCCAGCCTTTGCCGGCAGCCGCCGCAGGGCGAGCATTTGGCCATGCGTGAGGCAATGACGGCGATTTCCACAATCTTGCCGCCACCGCCCATGATGTAATGGCCGAGCGCCGTGGTCTCGGCGCACCATCCTTCCGGATAGGACGCGACCTCGATGTTGGCGCCGGTGAAGACACGGCCGTCTTCGGTGCGCAACGCCGCACCCACCGGAAACTTCGAATAGGGCGCGTAGGCCTTGGCCATGGCCTCCTGCGCGGCTTCGAACAGATCATGCGACATCTAGACGTTCTCTCCGACGATCGTGTTCAAAACCCGGCCATTTGCGTTTCCTGGCGCCTTTCGAGCACCAGCCGCATGTTCGACACAGTGCTCCTGGGCGCCCGGATCAACGTTCCTTGACATAGGGCACGCCGCCGGCGCGCGGCGGGATCGCCTTGCCGATGAAGCCGGCAAGCAGGATCACGGTCAGCACATAGGGCAGCGCCTGCATGAACTGCACCGGCACCTTGCCGATCAACGGTAGCGGCGAACCCTGCAGGCGGATCGCCGCCGCGTCGAGGAAGCCGAACAGAAGGCAGGCGAACATAGCGTTGACCGGTCGCCATTTGGCAAAGATCAGCGCCGCCAGTGCGATGTAGCCCTTGCCCGCGGTCATGTCCTTCACGAAGCCGCCATTCTGCACCATCGAGAGGTAGGCGCCGGCAATGCCGGTCAGCACACCGGTGCAGATCAGCGCCCGGTAGCGCAGCCAGGCGACCGAGATGCCGGCGGTGTCGACGGCGGCCGGGTTCTCGCCGACGGCGCGCAGGCGCAGGCCGAAGCGGGTTCGAAACAACACCCACCAGGTGAACGGCACCATGGCGAAAGCGAGATAGACCAGAATCGAATGGCCAGAGAGCAGCTCGGAATAGATCGGCCCAATGATGGGCACATCGTGGATCGCGGCAGCACCAGGCAGAGTGATGGCCTCGAAACGCTCGCCCGGCTGCAGCGCCGGCGTTCGCCCGCCCTGCTGGAACCAGGCCTGGCCCAGAATGATGGTCGAGCCGGCGGCGACGAAGTTGATGGCCACACCGGAGACGATCTGGTTGCCGCGATGGGTGATCGAGGCGAAGCCGTGCACCAGGGCAAAGGCGACCGACATCACGATCGCCATGCCGAGACCGAGGAAGGCCGAATGGAAGACCGAAGCGGCGGCCGCACCTGCAAAGGCGCCGACCAGCATCTTGCCTTCCAGCCCGATGTCGAAAACGCCGGCGCGTTCCGAATAGAGGCCGGCGAGGCAAGCGAGTAGCAGCGGCACCGACAGGCGTATGGTCGAGTCCAGGATCTGCACGATGGCGATGAAGACGTCCATCTCAGGCGCCCTTCCCTTTGACCGCTTCGATGCCGACCGACCTTGGACTGAACGAGGCGAACAGCGCCTGGACGTAGGGCCGGAACATGTGCTCCAGCGCACCGGCAAACAGGATGACCAAGCCCTGGATGATGACGATCATGTCGCGGGAAATCGCCGGCATTTCGAAGGCAAGTTCGGCGCCGCCCTGGTAGAGCATGCCGAACAGGATCGCCGCCAGCACGATGCCGACCGGATGCAGTCGGCCCATCAGCGCCACGGCGATGCCGACGAAGCCGGCGCCGGAGACGAAATCGATCGCCACATTGTGCTGGTCGCCCATCACCGGGTTCAGCGTCATCATGCCGGCCAGCGCGCCCGAAATCATCATTGCGATGATGATGATGCGGGTCTCCGAAATGCCGGCATAGCGCGCCGCTTTCGGGCTGTGGCCATAGGTGCGCATCTCGTAGCCGAGCTTGGTGCGCCAGATCAGCAGCCAGACCAGGAATGCCATGAGCAGCGCCAGCAGGAAGCAGATGTTGAACGGCGCCGAGCGGATCTTGGCGCCGAACAGTTCGATGATCCAGTTGAGTTTGGGCAGTTCGGCGCCGGCGAGGAAGTTGCGCGTCTGCGGCGCCTGCGACGCCGCCGGCTTCAACGGCCCGACCAGGAGGTAGACCATGATCGAGGCCGCGATGAAGTTGAACATGATGGTGGTGATGACGATGTGCGACCCGCGCTTGGCCTGCAGATAGGCCGGAATCAGCGCCCACAGCGCACCGACGGCGGCTCCGGCGACGATCGCCAGCGGAAAGGTCAGCCACCACGGCAGCACAGTGTCGAAGGCGAGGCAGACCACGCCCACGCCAAGGCCGGCAATATAGGCCTGGCCCTCGGTCCCGATGTTGAACAGGCCGCAATGTGCGGCCACCGCCACTGACAGGCCGGTGAAGATGAAGGTGGTGGCATAGAACAGCGTGAAGGCAATGCCGGTTCCCTTGCCGAAAGCGCCCTCGACCAGGATGACGGCGGCACGAAACGGGTTTTCGCCGACCAGCATGACGACGAAACCGGCAACGATGAAGGCCACCGACAGATTGATCAGCGGGACCAGCCCATAATCGGCCCAGGCCGGCAGCTTGGCGTAAGGCGTGCTCACTCTGCCGCCTCCTGGCGATCGACGCCTGCCATCAGCAGGCCAAGCTCGCCTTCGGTCGCCTCGGGGCCACGTTCGCCGACGATGCGCCCGGCAAACATCACCAGGATGCGGTCGGACAGCGAACGGATCTCGTCGAGTTCGACCGACACCACCAGCACCGCCTTGCCCTGGTCGCGCATGGCAATCAGCCGCTTGTGGATGAATTCTATGGCGCCGACATCGACGCCGCGAGTCGGCTGGCCGACGATCAGAACACCGGGATCCTGCTCCATTTCTCGCGCCAGCACGATCTTCTGCTGGTTGCCGCCGGAGAAATTCGCCGTCTTGAGACGCGGATTGCCGGGACGGATGTCGTATTTCTCGATCTTGTCCTTGGCATCGGCCATGATGGCGTCGATGTTGAGGAACGGCCCTTTGAGGTAGCGCGGGTCGTCATGGTAGCCGAGGATCGAATTCTCGTTCTCCTCGAAGGCCAGCACCAGGCCCACATGATGGCGGTCCTCCGGCACATGGGCGAGCCCACGGTCGCGCAACTCGCCGGGATCGGCGGCCCCGGTCAGGTCGATCGGCTTGTCGTCGAGCATCACCGAGCCGGAAACCGCGCGCCTGATGCCGGAAATCGCCTCGAGCAGTTCGGACTGGCCGTTGCCGGCGACACCGGCAATGCCGACGATCTCGCCGGCGCGGATATCGAAGGAGATGTCGTCGACCATGGTGACGCCGCGCTGGTCTTTCACCGTCAGGTTCTTGACTGCGAGCTTGACCGCGCCGGCCTCCGTCTCGCCCTTTTCGACCCGCAGCAGCACGCGCCGCCCGACCATCAGTTCGGCCAGTTCGCCGACTGTCGTCTTGCTGGTCTCGCGCGTCGCCACCATCGTGCCCTGGCGCATGACCGAGACATTGTCGGTGATGGCCATGATCTCGCGCAGCTTGTGGGTGATCAGCACCACCGTTTTCCCCTGGTCCTTCAATTGCCTGAGGATGCGGAACAGATGGTCGGCCTCGGCCGGCGTCAACACGCCCGTCGGCTCGTCGAGAATCAGGATCTCGGCGCCGCGATAAAGCGCCTTCAGGATTTCGACACGCTGCTGCAGGCCGACCGGCAATTCCTCGATGATGGCGTCGGGATCGACTTCCAGCCCGTATTCGCGCTCGAGCCGCTCCAGTTCGGAGCGCGCCTTGGCGATGCTCTTTTTCAACAGCGCATCGCTTTCGGCGCCGAGGATGATGTTTTCCAGCACGGTGAAATTGTCGACCAGCATGAAGTGCTGGTGCACCATGCCGATGCCGAGCGCGATGGCGTCGTTGGAAGTCTTGATCGACGCCGGCTTGCCGCCGACGCGGATCTCGCCGCTGTCGGCCTGGTAGAAGCCGTAGAGGATCGACATCAGCGTCGACTTGCCGGCGCCGTTCTCGCCGACAATGCCGTGGATGGTGCCGCGTGCGATCTCCAGATTGATGTCGCGATTGGCGCGAACGGCGCCAAAACTCTTGTTGATGCCGATCAGTTCGATTGCGGCTTGCGCCATGCAGCCTGTCCCACTCTTATTTTTTATCGCTTGGTCAAAACGCCTAGCATGATGCCCCACCCGTGCCAATTGGCGGCGCAGTGGCCACTCTCGACAAATCCCGGTGCGCTTGTCAATTTCGAACGTGGCCCAGACCTTCACATTCACTAATATGCAAGGCTCAACAGTCGCATCATGCTGCAACTGCGTGCACCAGGACCTGGGGAGTTTCGAATGATCATGCCTGTCGACCGGCTGACGACGCTGGAAATCCGCGCCGCCGAGCAGGAAAAGACCATCGAGGAACTGTCGGGCCAGATCGCCGAGCAGTGGACGGCGATCGAACGCATGCAGCGCAAGCTCGATGCCCTGACCGGGCGCTTCATGGCGCTGGAGGAACAATCGGCACCCGACGTGCCGATAACCAAACCGCCGCACTGGTAGCAAGGAGAAGCCTTTGGCCAGTGAAAGCGATCGCGTTGCGCGGGCGGGCGATTATGTGCTTGGCCTGATGAACGATCGCGACCGCGAACGTGCCGAGCGCGACCTGGAGATCGATCCCGCCTTCCGCGACACGGTGATGCGGCTGGCCGAGCGCATGCATGTCTTCGACCGCACGGGGCGGCCCTCGGGCGACGGCGATCGCTGGCGGCTGATCTCGCAACGCATCGCCGAACTGCCGCAGATGCGTGTGGTCGGCCAGGACGAAGCGAAGCCGGTGATCGGCAGACTGGAGCGGAAGCCCTATGGCGTCGGCGTGCATTCGCTCGGTGGCCGACGCGGCTTCGCTATCGCCATTGCGCTGATGGTGGTGTTTGCGCTGGGTTATCTCTTGGGCTTGTTGTCGACCGGCGGTGCGCTTCTGCCCTGACGTCCAAGGCAATCGCATATGGATTCTTGCGAAGAAGGACCCGCAACGCCGGAACTGCCGATCTCCCCCCTTGCGGGGGAGATGGCCGGCAGGCCAGAGGGGGGTGTGAAGGATCGCCAACCTTGAATGGCTCCAGAATGAACCGTAATTGGCTGTTAGGCCGAGGGACAGCACCCCCCTCTGCCTTGCCAGGCATCTCCCCCGCAAGGGGGGAGATCGGACGTCGCCGGGACCTCCGCCAATCCTCAACGTCCTTTAAAGCCCTCAAACAAAACCGCCGGGCTTTCACCCGGCGGTTCCAAACCTCAGCGCTTACCAATCAATACGGGCAGGCGTTGTCGGCGGTGTAGTCGTGCACCTGGATCGTGCCGGCGATGATGTCGGCCTTGGCCTTTTCGACGGCAGCCTTCATCTCGTCGGTGACCAGCGCCTTGTTGTTGTCGTCCATGGCGTAGTCGACGCCGCCTTCCTTGAGGCCGAGATTTTGCAGGCCGCCTTTGAAGGTGCCGTTCTTGCCGTCCATGAAGGCGGTGTAGACGGCCACGTCGACGCGCTTCAGCATCGAGGTCAGCACCTTGCCGGGCTGCAGGCCGTTCTGGTTGGAATCGACGCCGATGCCGAGCTTGCCGGCATCCGCCGCTGCTTGCAGCACGCCGACGCCGGTGCCGCCGGCCGCGGCATAGACCACGTCGGAGCCCTGGTCGATCTGCGTCTTGGCGATCTCGCCGCCCTTGGCCGGATCGTTCCACGCCGCGGGCGTGTCACCGGTCATGTTCTGGATGACATCGGTCGCACCGGCCGCCTTGGCGCCGCCGACATAGCCGCATTCGAACTTGCGGATCAGCGGAATGTCCATGCCGCCGATGAAGGAGACCTTCTTGGACTTCGAGGCCATCGCCGCCAGGATGCCGACGAGATAGGAGCCTTCGTTTTCCTTGAACACAAGCGAACGGACATTGGGCATATCGACGGCATCGTCGATGATGGCGAAGTTGAGATCGGGATATTCCTTCGCGACCACCTTCAGCGCATCCTCCCAGGCAAAGCCGGCCATGACGATCGGGTTGCGGCCGTCCTCGGCGAAGCGGCGCAGCGCCTGCTCGCGTTGCGAGGCGTTCGACACTTCGAACTCGACATAGGCGGTGCCGGTCTCGGTCTTGAACTTTTCGGCGCCGTGATAGGCAGCCTCGTTGAAGGATTTGTCGAACTTGCCGCCGAGATCGTAGAGGATGGCCGGCTGGACATCCGCGGCGAAAGCCGGAAGAACCATTGCGGTTGCGGCCAGGAGGCCGAGAACGATACGTTTCATGTGATCCACACCCTGTCGGTTATTTTTTTCCGTTACGCGCCGCCCGCCTGCCCGGTTCTCCGGCAGGCATGCGGCATCAGCCAGGAGTGTACTCCCCTCCCGCTCAAGGCAATCTGGCACGGCCCGAAACAAAATTCACGCGGAATTTTGACCTTTTGGAAAAGCATGCCCCCCGTTGGAAAAACATGCCCAATGCGGTGACAGCTGTGGACGATTGCCGCGTTGTCGTCGCAAGTCCGCTGGGACAACCCATCAGCCCGGCGCGAATTCTCCGCCGCGCCGCCGGCGCCGGTAGCCGATCGCATAGAGGATGAAGGCAAGCACCGCGAAGACGGCAAACCCCGGCTGGGCAAGCACCCAGGCGATGCCGCCATCCCATATCATCGGATTGACCTTGGCGCGCACAAAGGTCTCGAAGGCCGCGCGGGTGTCGGGCGAAACCGCCAGCCAGCTCGAATTCAGCGGCGTCATGACCAAAGTGGAAGCCGCCACCGAGCGCGTCGCGTCGAGCACGGCCATGATGACGGCGACCGAGAGTGCGATCATGGCCGCGAGGCGAAACAAAAAACGCAACATCGAAATCTTCCCCGGTCCTCAAGTTCCTCCCGAGGACCTTCCGGTCAAAGGCGAGGAATAGAATGCGCACGCCCGGCGTGCAATCGCCATACGCGAATTTGAAGCCTATCGCCCGCCTATATGGCCACCTTTCGGCTCCGCCGATGGACGAGCCAGACGCCGAGGACGCCGCCGCCAATGGCCCCGACCACCAGCCCGGCAAGGCCGATGAACACCGCGAAGTAGCCGCAGCCGCCTTCGAAACAGCTGATGTCGGTGGCTTCGGCGATCCCCGCGCCAAGCGCGAAGCCGGCGACAGTGCCGACGACGGCGCCGAGGATGATGCCGGCCAACGCGGCGACGATCGAACCAAAGGCTGACGGTGCCTGCGCTTCCGGCCTTGCATAAAAGGCCTTGGCCTCGTCGCGGCGGCGCAGCAGGTAAATGCAAAACAGGCCGATGACGATTTCGGTGGCGGCGATCGCAAGCTCCCTGGCGGAGACGGTGAAATCGGGCACGGTCAGCGCATAGACCTGCTCGGCCAGCCGCCAGGCGATGGTGGTGATCTGCCAGATGGTGAAATGACGCGGAAAGCGCGCGGAACGGCTGAAGGCGAGGCCGAGCAGATAAAGCCCCCACACGATGGTGACGATGTCGAAGGCCAGTCCGCCAAGCACGAAATAGAAGATCCTGTCCGGCACGCCGGAACTCTCGAACAGCCACCGCGCCGAGACCAGCCAGTAGACCGACCATGCCATGACGAAGAGGAGCCAGACCACGGGCACGAAGGACAGCCCGCTGTCCGAACGCCCTGCGGGCGTCAGCCCGCCTGGCATGCCTCCGGCCGGCGTTCCGCTGGCCGGCTGTTCATTGCTCGATGTCATGTCTGGACGTTGCCCTCGCAAAGCCTCCGCCGCACTCGACAGGTGGCGAGGGGCGAAGTCAAGCGCGGCCGGCCCTGCCGCCTTGCCCGTGGAACACCATTCAGAACCGAAGCGCCTTAGAAGCGGAGCCGTTCAACGCCCCGCGAAACGATGCATGGCCGGCAAAGCGAATAGACTGCCGTTATGGCTTGGCATTCGGCGCCGGATCGACTAGATGAGCCCCGCGCCTGTTTAATTGACGGGCGCCGGGAAGGGCATCCGCTGGTTGGCGGTGTCCATCAAGCGGGTCTTCCCGCAAATCCCAAAGGGATGCATCTCCCCAACCCGCGTGGCAAAACCGGCCGGCGCGAATGCAAGGACGGAGAGGTGGCCGAGTGGTTGAAGGCGCACGCCTGGAAAGTGTGTTTACGGGAGACCGTAACGCGGGTTCGAATCCCGCTCTCTCCGCCATCGCCGTTGATTTTATTGTATTTTTTGACTATTTATCGATCTGCCATAACCGAGGAAACTCGACGGTAGCAACTCTTCGGAACCTTGCCCAGCCGGATATCTTGAGTCTCGTGGCGGCGGAGCATTTGTTTGTCCCTCACAGCGATGTCGGGTCTCGTAACCCTAATTCGCCGTCACGCCTCACACAAAGAAAAACCCCGCCGAAGCGGGGTTCTCATTTCGGTCAAAAATCTCAGTAGGGAGAATTGCACTCCCGACGAGGGCCGTAGTTCGGCTGGTAGGTGTTGTCCGAGGCGCGGTAGCTACGGTAATGATCGTAGCACCACTGCACATGCGAATCGCCACCCCGGTAGACGCGATGGTTGTTGTTGAGCGCGCCGGTAATCAGGGCGCCGGCAATGAATGCTCCGGCGGGGAACCAGAAATCGCCGTGGCGGCGATAGCCGTGTCGGTAATGGCGCGAGCCGCGATGGCCGTTCCAGTAGGGGCCGTCATTGTTGTAGCGCGAGGAATTGCGATCGCCGCGATGCTTCATCCACGGCTTGTAGTCCACCGCCTGCACATCGGACGACGCCGAAGGCGCCTGCGGCGTGAACATTTGCGCTGCACCTGCAGGCACAGCGGCGGTGGCCGCGAACGAAACTGACAGCGTGGCCGCCAGCATACCCGATACAATCTTATTCATGATCTTCTATCTTTCCGTTGCCGTCCCTTATGGGCTTTAAACGGTTTAAGAGCGTTCCGGTTCCGCCCGCCTGCCACAACAAAACCCCACACTTGGCGGGGTTCTGTCGTTTGCGATGCGGAGCGGTTAGGCGGAGAGCTTCGCAACCATCTCCGGAGTCAGAATGCAATGCGCCCATGCCTCGTCATCAATCGGCTTTAGGCTGTCCGCCAAGATCTATCCCGATTGGGATCCACGTTCATGAAGGATCGCACGCCGCAAATCCCGCGGACCTTGCTGGTCCTAACCCCTCCCATAACCATAGACGGCAAGATTTGGTCTTTGTGGGTTATCATTGCGCCGAGTTCGAATTTCCACGCTCGCTTAGTGGAGAGCTACGTAGCGCCGAAGCGGAAGACGCGACTTGTCGACAAGGCGTAGATCCCATGGTTGGCGGGGAGCGTTGGGCGTGTCCTTGTGCCGGCGCAGGGATGATGATTTGCTGCGATTCAACAAAGCGGGGGAACGCCATGGCGGACACGGTTATGAAGGCTCCGGTTCTGGATGTAGTTTTAGCATCTGGGATCGACGCCGCCTTAGGCACGGTGTCGGTCACATTTGGATCAATCGACACAAAGAGATTCCAACTCGATTTCTCCGCACAATGTGTTCCTTTGGCAATTGCTGCCCTCTCGGCCGAGATGGGAAAGCTCGTCGCCACTCTTCCTGCCGAAATGACACCAAAACTGCAGGGCATTTCTATAACGAGCACTCAACTGGCCATGAAAGAGGACGGCACTGTAGCCATCTTTCTCCGATTGGAGAGTGGAGCGGAACTGCCGCTTGATTTTCGGTTGGACGACCTCACCCGCCTGCGCCAACAAATAGACGAAGCGCTTACGCTGGCGGATCGAAAGACCCACCACTGATATAAGCTTCGTCCCGCTCTACATCCGCGCCTTGTCATCTCGCTGGTTGCTGCCGGCGTCTGGCGATTCCGGCAGCGCGATATAGTGGGCATGGCTTCCTGCCCCTGCTGGCCGGGCTCGGCACAACCGGGCTTAATGAAACAAACTGCGACATAGCGCGTTGAGGCTCATTCGCGGAGGGAGCTTCAAAAATGGATCCGGTAACGGCTGCTGTGCTAGTTTTGCTTTCTTGCAGCCCCGGCCAGGGAGTCTGCGAACCACTCGGTACATCACCGGCCGTTTTCGGATCCCTTGACACATGCCAGTTGACGCTAGCGAGGAGGCTCGCGGACGCGCCCAACGGAGAGATTGTCGGTCGATGCCGTTTAATCGATCCGATGGCTACAGGTTCCGTTCCCGCGGGATACAGGACCATTGTCGTCACGCGGGGCACAGGGGCGGATTCGGTGAGCCGTCGCTATATCGTCCCGCACAAGGACTGAAGCCCGCGACATCGCCCGCACCTCTTGCGTAGGGGAAAGAGGCGCGGGGCCGACCGGCTGTTTTGCCTTGCGCAAACGCTTTCGGCTGGCAAGTTCATCAACTGGCTACCCGCAGCAGCAGTTCGGGCCGGGGTTAATCTCTACGATGGCCGCGTCTATGGGCCTGGCGGCGAAGGCTTCATCCGCCTGAATGTCGGCTGCCCGCGTCCTCTGTTGCGCCAAGGACTGGAACGCATGTCCAGCGCGCTGGCATCCCTGTGATCGACCGCCAGGGTGCTTCGGATGCGAGCCTGGTACTTGGTGCCGGCAGCCGGTAAGGAAACGTCCGAGGGCGACGAGCCGGGTGGCCCGCAAGTCCGGATTCCATAGCCGTGCCGGACACGACCCTCAAGCCAAAGTCGACATGTCCAGCTTGATCGCCGCTACCATTTCACAGCGAACCCGAGCTTGGCGCCCAGGGCGTGGCTATCGCCGAAATCCTTGAGGCTTGTCCGCGCTGTCCCTTCTCCGAAGACGGCGTAGCGACCGTCCGCCCAGCTCAGCGAGCCACCAAGGCCGACACCGCCCCACAGCGCCTGATTTTCGCTGACCAGTTTCGTGCCGGACACATCGACATCATTTCCGTCGAGGAAGTCATAGTAGAGGTTGCCGAGCCCGTAGATGTGGGTGCGGCTGACTTGCCCCGCATCGTCCACCCACTGGTCTTCATAGTCCGCGGAGAGGCCGAGGCGACCGACGAGGCTGTTGCTGCTGCCGGGCGACACGACGGCGCCAAACGGGTCGGTGAACGTGTCGAAGTCGACGGAGGAATAGGCAAGCTGGGCCTGCGGCGTCAGCGACCAGTTGCCGTTGAGGGCGATCTTCTGTCCGGTCTCCACGCTCAGCCCGTAGCCGAAACCGTTGTTGCCGTCCGCAAGCGTGGTGCCCAGCGTGGCCGACCGGATGTCACTGTCGTACCATGTCGCCTCAGCCTGCGCGTCGACGTAGAAGCCACCGCTGCCGAACCAGGTGAGCGTGCTGCCGACGCCGTAGCCGGTGGCAGCGATCGACCCTGCCCCGAAGATCGAGGAGACGTCCGACGACGCGGTTCCGTAGTGGGCCGTAATCCCTCCGATCAAGGTGCCGGCGTCGCTTTCGTGCAGCAGTCCATCGACGCCGGCCTGCAGCTTCCAGGTGGTCACGTCATAGTTCGTGCCGGAGGTCGACGTCTCCGGCTTGATCTCGGCATGGGCAGCCTCGATGCGCGCCCATATCGCCTTGCCGTCGACCGAGCCCTGGCCTGGCAGGTCCGCACCTTGCGGCGTAGCACCCTCGCCCCACGACCGATTGCCAATGCGCTGCTGCATGGTGCCCAGTTCATTGAAGGCCTGCAGCACCCCTTCATAGGCCTCGTACAGCGGCACGCCGGGCGAATAGAGCGGCTGCGGATCGGGATCGCCGTTGATCAGGGCCGAACGCAGATACCAGTCGCCGTCGGCCGGCGTGCTGACGCCGTTCTTGTAGAGCCTGTATGCGTAGGCGCCCGCGACGACCGCTGCATCGCCTTCGAAGGTATAATTGCCGTCGAGCGAGAAGCTGCCGTTCGAGACGCCGCCGACGTCGACGATCTTGATGCCTCCGACCGTTTGGGCGCCCGACCCGCCGAAATTGACGACCTGAAGGGTACCCGTCCCTGACGTGTTGCCGGCGATCACCAGCATGTCTGTCGGCGAACCGTCACCACCGAGCGCAGCGTTGAGAACGACGGCGCCGCTATTGCCGACATAGTCGCCGCTTACGGTAAGTGTGTCGCCTGGGACGCCACCCGCGATGCGCACCGTTCCGGCGTTGCTCAGCCCCGCAATCGTCTGGGACGTGCCGGCAAGATCGAGCGTGGCGCCCGAGGCGACGGAAAACTGCGAGGAGGAACTGAACGCGTTCGCAGCGCCCGCGGCAAGCGTGCCGCCGCTGACCGTAGTGGCGCCGGTAAAGCCTGAGTTGTCCAACGCAAGCAGCAGCGTGCCTTGGCCGTCCTTGATGAACGTACCGGCGCCCGAGAGCACGCCGGCATAGCTGGCGGAGGCGACTTGGTCGAATGTGAAGGAGGCGCCGGCGCCGATCGCGACATCGCCACCGAAGCGCTCGGCTGCCGAGACGAGGCCGCCTTGATTGACGGTCCAGTCCAGCAGCGACGTGCCTGACAGCGTCAGCACGCCGGCGCCATCCTTCATCATTGCGCCGGTGCCGGAGATATCGCCGGCGAAGCTGGCGTCCGCCGCCTGGTCGAACACGACAGTGCCGGAATTGCCGATGTCGCCACGAATCGAGGTTGCATCGCCGACCAGCGTGCCAGCGCTGACCAACGTGTTGCCGCCATAGCTGTTCGTTCCCGTAAGCGTCAGCGTGCCGGCGCCGGTCTTGGCAAGGCTGCCAGCGCCAGAGATCGCACCGGACAAGGTCAGGTCGGCCACAGTGTCGAAGGTGCCGCCGGCCGACGAAAGCGTGACGTCGCGCGCCGAGCTGAACGCCGCTGTGTTGCGCAGCGTCCCGCCGGAGAGCGTCAGGCCGCCAGCGGCAACGCCGAGATTGTTGTCGGCTGAAACAGATAGCACGCCGCCCAGGACGGTGGTGCCGCCCGTGTAGGTGTTGGCGCCGGACAGCACCAGCGTGCCCGCATCGGTCTTGGTCAGGCTGCTGGTCCCGGTTAGCACGGAGGCGATGGTGGCGGTGTAACCTGCTCCGGCCACCGTGCCGTCGCCGACCCGAATGATGCTCTCGCCGCCAGCGCCATCAAGCGTGATGGCGTCGCCTTCGATGCGGTAGCCATCGGCGGCGAATTGCATGCCCGTAATCGCAAGCGCGCCGGCGCTGCCGTCGGCGATGACGGTGCCGCCGAGCGTCTGGAAGATGGCGAAGCCGGGCTGCGGCTTCATCGCGCCAGTTACCAGGCCGGTGCTCGTCGTCCAGTTCAGGCTTGTCGCCGTCCACGTGCCGTTGCCGCCGTCGACCAGATCATTGTTGGCATTGCCGGCCGCGTCACCATCCCAGAAGAGCAAGTCGGTGCCGACGCTGCTGACGAGATTGACCTGGTTGGCGACGGAGGTCTGCACCGTCAGGTCGGCGGCCGTGACACCGGCCGGCAGATTGCCGAGCTCGAGACCATTGTCGGTGAGTGCGCCGCCATAATTGATTAGCCGGTAGACGCCAGGCCCGAAGCCGCCGACATCGGTGATGTTGAGGCTGCCGTCCAGCGTCAGCGCGCCGGTCACCTCGATCAGGTCGTTGACACCGCCGCCGACAATGCCCGCCTGGCCGAGCTCGTAGTCGAGCATAGAACCGGAGCTCAGGCTGAGCGATCCGACCGTAAGCGTGCCAGGGCTGGACCCCGGCGCCAGCACACCGCCATCGGCGACGATCACCGCGCCGCCTATCGAGCCGGAGCCGCCCAGCGTGCCGCCGCTGTTGACCGTCGTTTCGGTATTCCCAAGCGAACCTTCGACGACGAGCTTGCCCCCGTCGACCGTGGTGCGGCCGGAATAGGTGCTGTCGCCGTTGAGCACCAGGGTGCCGGCGCCCTCCTTGTAGACGCCGCCCACGCCGCTCAGCTCGCCATTCGCGGTCAGCGTCGTACCCGCCGCCGCGCGGAAGTAGCCATAGGCGGAAGTGAGCTTGACATCGCGGCTCATGGCGAAGCTTGCTGTCGTGCCGAGTTCGCCGCCGTCGAGTGTCAGCAGGCCCGTAGCGGCACCCAGATTCTGGTCCGACGCGACCGAGATGCTTTTGCCGGTCCCGACCTTGGTGCCGCCGCTGTGGGTGTTGGCACCGGTCAGCGTCAGCGTGCCGAAGCCTTCGATGTCGACGCTGCCCGAGCCGGAGATATTTCCGCCGAAGGTGAGGGGGCCGAGGTCGAGAAACGAGACAGCGCCGTTGTCCAGGATGTCGCCACGGATCGCCACGGTGTTGCCGGCAAGCGTTCCTGCATTGACGATGTTGCCACCCGTATAGCTGTTGGACAAATTGCTGACGTTGAGCGTGCCGGCGCCGCTCTTGACCAGTGTGCCGGTGCCGGTCACCTGGCCTGACACGTCCAACTGCGTGCCTGCCACCATGTCGAACCCGCCGGTCAAATTGATCAGGACATTGCGATTGGTGGCGAAGCTGGTGGTCGTGCGCAACGTGCCGCCGTCGAAGGTCAAGCCGCCCGAGAGGGCGCCCAGATTGTTGTCACTCGAAATTTGCAGGGTCCCGCCGGACAAGGTCCAAGGCGTGACGGCAGTTGTCGTCCCCGTTAGGGTCCAGGTGCTGTTTCCGGTTTTCTCGTAGAACCCAAACCCGTCATATTTGGCGCCAGCGCCGATCTGCGACACACCGAAACTGGCGCTGATATCGCCACCCAGCTTGAATGTATCCGCGGCGCTGAAAGCGACCACATTGCCTATGATGGTGGAGCCGGCCTGAATCTCCAGCGAATTGACGCCGCCGGTGAACTGGATGGCTTTGCCGGCTGCCGGCGTTCCGCCACCGGTGCCGACGGCACCGCCGCTGATCGTACCCGCATTGATGACCGCGATGTTGGCGCCCTTGATCCCTGCGGCGCCATCGCCGCCTGCCAAGGAGCCCTGACCGCCACTGCCGCCAACGATCGTCGCACCTAGCTTGTTGATGACGGTTCCACCTGAAAGCAGCAGAACAGCGGCGCCACCGTCCCCACCGCCGCCGAGAACTGTTCTTCCACCGGCACCCCCGAGCAGATTCCCGCTGTTCTGGATTGTCCCGCCGCCCATCAGGACGATGGCAGCTGCGCCGCCGCCACCACCTGCTTGGACCCCAATTGTGGAAAGACTCGTGCCGCCGGTAACGCTGCCGCCCGCCTCTACAAACACGTTTGCGGACGAGAATATGCCGACGCCGCCACCACCGCTGCCGCTGTTGCCATTGGTCCCACCTCGGCCGCCAGTGCCACCACTCACCGATCCTGTGCCAGTGACTGTAACGTCGGCCGTGGCACTGACGCCCACACCGCCACCGCCACCGCCGCCGCTCCTGACGACGCCATTCGTGCCAGGGGAGCCCAAAGCGCCGGCCCCGCCGCTGATGCTGGTTGCAATGGTCCCGTCTGTCGAGATGACCAGACCCGTAGCACCAGTGGCACCGGCAACGCCATTTGGGTTGTTGGCTGTCCCACTTACCGCTCCCGATCCTCCTGGCGCCCCGTCACCCGTCGTGAGGTCAATGCCGCCACCACCGCCACCAGCGGTCGCGCCATTGGCGGCATTCTGACCCGTGGCACTCGCGAGCGCGCCGTCAACGCCACCTTGTCCAGCGCCTGCGCTGCTACCATTGCCGCCATCGGCCCGAGCCGGCGCGGCGCTCAGCGCAAGGGCAACAGTTAGGATCGTCAAGGCGGAAGTGCCGGAGCGAAGCGACACGACTTGCGGCAAGCGCGCGAGATGCAAAACCCAAAACCCATCACGCGCAATCCGCTCCGCCATGCCTAAGCTCCCTGATTCCTGAGTGCGCGAAGGCAACATGAAAGCTATTCGCCCGCAAGAAGTTTATAGTCGTGAGAGCTACCAAGAAGCTAACGGTGATCAGTAAAATGAAGTCTGCGACTTTTGACCGACAGAAAATAGTCAATATTAGATATAGCTTATTAAACAGAGACCTTACGGAATCGCGAGAACAATCTCGCTGCATGAATTTATGCGGAAACGTTCGGACCTCCTGGGCCCAGCCGATCCCATCGGGCGGAGGTGAGTTTCGCCTCTACGGGGCGATGAGGCGCTAGGCTGCCCCTTGGGCGACCCTCACTATCCTGCAAGAAGTGATTCTGTAATCGACTCCCACTCTGCGTCTAGCTTGCCAGTTGCCACAGGCTGCCCGGCGCGGCGGTACCAGTAGGCTGCATTAGAAAGGTCGCCTTCTTTGCGGTGCAGATAGGCATGAACCCATACAGAGGCCGGATCAGATTCGTTGGCCTGCACACACTCATGCGCCCGCTCCCAATCGCCCTGTCTATCCCACCATAGAGCGTGGAGCGCCATCCCAAGATTCGCCGGGGGCTCTACACCCTGAAGGGTCGCACGGAACTCGTCGATGTCCATAGTTACCTCGCCTCTGGCTACGCCGGTCCTGTCCCGTTCCGTGCAACGAAATGCGCCCTCTGCCGGTGATTTGCTCTGCCGACTTTAGCAATGGCTCTGGCGATCTTTAGCGGAAACGGGGTTTTCGCTCGGCAAAGGCCGCATCAAGGGCTTCCAATTGACGAATGCTCGTCGCAGGGCTGCTTCGTGCTTCTAAGCTTCATGGACGGCAGAAGCTGCCACGGAAGCCAAAGGCGCTTCCAAGCTCCATGTTATGCCATGCGCACCGTGTTCGAGATTTCCCTGCCCACTGACCGCTGCGGGCGCAACCCTCTTCAGCACAACGGTTCCAAAGCCACCTTGTCCGACAGTCTGAACCTGCGGCCCATCGGTTTCGACCCATGTGAGGTGAAAGAGCCTCGAAGCACCGGAACCGGTGATGCCCCATGTGACCGAGATCCGGCCCTTGTCCCCTGAGAGAACCCCGTATTTGGCCGAGTTGGTCGCCAGTTCGTGGAAGGCAATCCCGAGATACTGAACTGCGTTGGGACTGAGTACCAATGATGGGCCCGACATTTCGATCACATCCCCCCGCGGGAAAGGCTCGACCTGGGCCGCCAAGAGGTCGCTGATCGTGGCACCCTTCCAATCCGCCGATACAAGCAGGTCGTGAGATCGTGACAACGCCATGATGCGCTCGCGCACCTGGGTTTCAAATTGTTTTGGCGTCTCCGATCGCTTGTTGGTCTCCCGGATCATCGACAGGATGACCGAATACTGGTTTTTCACCCGGTGGTTGACCTCGCGCATCAGCATGCGGATGCGGTATTCATTCTCCTTCGCCGACGTGATGTCTCGCGCTATCTTCGATGCGCCGGTGATCTGCCCAGTTGCGTTACGCACGGGCGATATCGTCAGCGAAACCGGAACCAGGCTGCCATCCTTGCGCAGGCGGGTCGTTTCGAATGGTTCGACGCGCTCGCCGCGGCGAATGCGTTGGAGGATGCGGGGTTCCTCGTCCTGATGGTCTTCGGGGATCAGCATGGTCACCGACCGGCCAATCGCTTCGTCGGCAGTATAGCCGAAAAGCCGTTCGGCGCCGTGGTTCCAGCTTTTTATGATGGTGTTGAGATCCTTGCTGACGATAGCGTCAAATGAGGATTCCACGATCGCTGACAGGTGCTGCCTGGTTTCTTCGGCACGCTGGCGGTCCGTCAGGTCCAGCAGCATGTTGACGGCGCCAATCAGAGCGCCGTGCTCGTCCCGCAGCGGTGTCGGGTAGGGCAGGAACGGAAAAAACGATCCATCGGGACGCTGCGCAACAGCTTGCTGATTGCGGACCGGCCTGTTCTCCTTGAGCGCGATGGCCATCGGGCATTCATCGTGCGGCAATTCCTTGCCGTCGGCAGTGAACAGCTTGAACGTCACACACCATTTATCCTTGCCGATTTCAGGCTCCCTGCCTGCCAGATCGGCCGCGGCGCGGTTGTAGTAGGTGATCGTCCCATCCTGATCGGTCGTGTAGATGGCGACGGGTAGGCCGTCGAGTATCTGGTGATAGGTACTGTCATGCTGCCTGAGCTCCGAGCGGGTGTGTACCAAGTCGGTTACATCGACCGTGAAGCACCGGGTGTTGATCAGCTTGCCGTCCCGGAAATGTCCGCTTGAGGTGACTTCGACGTGCTTGATCGATCCATCGCTGGCCCTCAATCGCGCCGGATATCTTACGATCTTCTCGCCATTGGCAAGGCGAACCAAAATGTCCTCTATGACGTCCCGGTCGGGATAGAACTCGGCGATGTGGCAACCGAGGTAGTCCTCCGCAGGATAGCCGAGAAGGTCGAGCTCAGCCTGGTTGGCATGCACGATCAAGCCGTCTGCGTTCACCAGATGCAGGGCAACGGCACCGTTTTCGAAGAAATCCTTGTAATCGAAATCCAGACCGTCATTGCTGGACACCCCCGGGTTTTCGAAGGCGACAACATTCGCCTGTGTTGCTTCATGCATCCCAAACACCTTGTCCAGTCCAACCAAATATAATGCGGCTTGGATCAGTTGGTTCCCATTGCTCGCGGTCTCGACCCGCTGCGTACGGGAACCGGACCCTAAAAGGGTCATAGCCTCGACTCGTCTTCCATCTACAAACGTGCGATCATCCGCGCATGGGCAAACCCTTGGTCCTTGTCGTCGACGACGAAGCCTTGATAGCACTGGATATGGAGTCCACTCTTTCGGAGGCGGGCTTTGCCGTGGCATTGGCGGCGACATGTTCCCAGGCGAAACGTTTTCTTGCGGACCATACCCCCGCCGCAGCGATCCTGGACGTCAGGCTGTCGGACGGCGAGGCTGTTGACGCGGCAAAAACCTTGGCAGGGCGGGCGGTTCCTTTCATCGTCTATTCCGGCCTGGGGCTCGAGGAAACCCCCGAAGCGTTCTCGTCTGGCGTAAGAGTGATGAAACCCGCCGGACCTGCAGAGGTGGTCCGGGCTCTCAAAGCGATGACCGCCGGGCAGCAGAAGGCGACGGGATAGCCGTGCTCTGAGCACCTTCGGTCTAAACTAGCCAGGCGCTGCCGGAGCAGCTGCCGTGCCTCACGGAGCAGCGAATTGCGGCCGGTGCCGATCAGGCGAACAAGGTCGCGCGCTTGATCCTCGGTGATGCCGGTCTCTTTGGCAGTTGACAGCACCAGTGCTTCATTCCCTTCCACTTTCTTAGGGTTGTGCTCGTCCTTGCCCGTGCTGATCATGCCTTCTCCATCGGCTCAACGCCAAGATCTGCGAGAGACATTCCTCGACGCACGGTCAACCTCTTTGTGCCGCGTTTGAGCGGCGGAGATAGCGGCTCAATTTGCATTACCCGGATCCATCCTGGCACAGCCAAGAGGCCGGTCCGTTCGCACGATAATGCGCCCCGCGCAGGGACGGCGCCAGCATGGGCCAGATCGACCAGACAGATTGAGCAGTCCTATGTCTCTCCGAACTCGGTTTCATTTCTTGACGTCGGGTGCCGCTCGTAGTCAACGGGCGGCGGCAGGAGCATGATTTCGGTCTCCTTGCGGCCGAACTCTCTGCCGATCTGGAACGCTGCATAGATCGCGCCAAGGCGGATAAGGAATCTAAGCATGGGGGGTCTCCTTCGATGTTAGGAACCGCAAGGCCGCGAGATTGTTCCATGGCTTGCGAGTGGGGGACGATCTTGCCGTCTCACCAGGCATTCCAGCGCCGGCGCGGCAATCTGAGACATGGCGGTGCGGCTAGGCTGTTGCGGCCGTTGCTTGGGCCGGGATCCGTTTTCGAGGGGCCGGACGGCGTCGATCGCGGCGTTTCGAAACGACTTTGAGGGGAACGGCCGGCGCTGGAGAAAGTGCGCCAAGCACAGCGTTGACCATGCCGTGCGCTACGAAATCGGCGCTGATGTCGGCGGCCAAAGCTTGCCTTTCTTGCCCGACATCGCCCTGCTCCGCGTCTGACCAGAACACAATCCCAATTCTCAAGCCTGCCTTGGCGCGCTTCAGTCTCCGGACCAGAAAGCGGGCATGCTTGAGCGAATCCCGGTTCAGGAAACCGACCACGACGGTGTCGATCGCCTCTAGTTCGAGACGACGAATACCTGCCGGCTCCATATCGACAAAACTGGCCTTCGCCACCGTAGCACCTTGCACCTCCAGCACCTGAGCGAGCATGGCGGCAGCGGCATCGTCGAGTTCGCCGCGACCGCCGGCACAAAGCACCGACATGTCCTTGCCGTCGGGCAGCTCGATCTCTTCCTCTTCGACGCCATCTGTTTCCCTGCTCGCGCTCCCTTCCGCGGTGGTTGTCGGCGCATCTTCCTCGCTTGCCTCTTCCTGTGCATCGTCGGCAAGATTTGCCACAAGAATTTGGGCGCTCGCCGCCACCTGCCTTCGCTGTTGATCGCCCATCACGCCACGCATGCGGTCCTGCTCGCCCAACAGGAGAGCAGGAATGGCGACAGTGTCGTAGAAATCGATCAGGTACTTCTCCTCGAGGATCTCCTCGGCATGGTCAGTGGCCTCGTCGGGATCGCCGGCCAGGAGCCGTTGATAGAGCCGGGCGTGAGATTCAAGGACGGGCTCGTTGCCAAACAGGACGTCGAGAAATTCGAACTGCGGAACATGTCGCCCGAGGACGACGAGGCAAACTGTCAGCGGCGTCGAAAGGACCAGTCCGAGCGGCCCCCACAACCATGTCCAGAAAATTGCCGCAACGATGATTGCCAAAGGAGAAAGTCCCGTGCGCGAGCCGTAGAGCCACGGTTCGATGACGTTGCCGGTTACCAATTCCATGACGACAAACAGTGCGGCGGTCCACAGCACCAGCGACCAGCCGGGCGCAACCGCCAAGGCCAGAAACAAGGGCAGCAGCATGCCGATAACAGGGCCGATATAGGGAACGAAGCGCAGCGCCAGTGCCAGCAACCCCCACAGCAGCGCGTTGGGAATGCCGAGCACCCAAAGGCCAATTGCGATTGGTATCGCGTAGACGATATTGACCACCAATTGCATGATCAGATAGCGGCCAACCCGTTTGCCGGCATCCTGCAATGCCTGCGTTGTGCGATGGAGGTCGCCATAGCCGACGAGGCGGATAAACCGGTCGCGCAGATCCTCGCGCTCAAGCAACATGAAGATGACGACGACGATGATCAGGCCAGCTGATGCCAGCGGGCTGATCAACGGTCCGATGATGTTCTGCAATACCTCCAGAGGTCTCTCGCGGGCGACGATCTCGACGGGAACAGGCTCGCGCCGGGGCTTGTCGGCCGCAGGCGGCGCCACATCCTGCTTGTCGATCTCCTGACCGACACGCTCGATCACCCCGCTCAGTCTGGCGATTATGCCGCCACCAACGCCCGTCTCCTTGAGGGAACGTACCTTGGTCAGAATGTTTGTCTGGTAGACGGAAATGTTCTGAGCAAGCTCGCTTACCTGGGTCGC
The DNA here is from genome assembly GCF_040321145.1 of Mesorhizobium sp. M0514. NCBI lineage: Bacteria > Pseudomonadati > Pseudomonadota > Alphaproteobacteria > Hyphomicrobiales > Phyllobacteriaceae > Mesorhizobium > Mesorhizobium sp. M0514. The sequence continues at coordinate 7,349 of NZ_JAMYQZ010000075.1, read as the reverse complement.
AACAATGAAGCTGAACAGGCCCAGGGCCGCGAATGCGCCAATCACGCTCAGAAGCACTGCGGGCAGCCGAGGCAAGCCGACACGCTTCAGTGCGGAGACCATCGGCACCAGCGCAAAGGTCAAAAGCAGCGCGATGGCAATGGGAAGGAACACCTCACGACCGAAATACAGCGCAGCTACTGTCGTGACGATGGTTGCCACGGTAGGCAGAGCTGTGCGCGGATGGGCATTGCCTGCCGCAAGAATCCGTCCTAGCCCCCGCTCGGACGATGAGATGTCGTTTCGACGATTGGCAGCCACGTGATTCCCCCCGTTTCCTAGCGATAGTTAGACCCATTCGCCTGCCGGGCAATGTTTAGCAGGGCCGAATACATACGTTTTGCGGTTTTGCGCCCTGGGCGCTGTGCTCCGACGGTTCAGTCGATATCGTCGGAGCCGCAAATCTGTGGTAAAGCCGCCGCCCAACCAACCAAAGGACGACATCTGTGAGCGAACCGACTGTGGCCGAAGCGACCGAAAGTATCTATGCCTCGCTGCGGGCGGACAATGCCGACATCGACGCCCATATCGCGACGCTCAAGGCTGCGCTGACACGAGAGGGCGCAAAACAGGCGGTGTTCGATCCGGCAAAATTGGCGCAGAACAACCGCTCCGGCCGTAAGTTGATGCAGGCTTATTTTCGCCAGCGCGGCGTGAGCGTGAGGTTTTCGGACCAGTAGCGCGCGGCAGCTTGGGGGAACGGCGTCCCAACGGACGGTCCGTATCTCGCCCGCTCCGCCCTGCGGTGGACTTTCGTCAATCCTAGGCGAATGCCCGCCTTGCCCTGCCCAGGTCGGTGTCGCCCCCTGCCCCTGCAGCTCTTGACGGAAACCGGTGCCTCCTGTTTGAGGGTGACCAGGACGTTTGCTGCATAGGGAGATGGGCAGGGTGGGCAAACAGTGAAGCGCGTTCTTCGGATGCTTGCCGCGGCGATCATCGCGTCCGGGGCGACCGGCTGCACGAGCATTTCCTACTACGCGCAGTCGTTGCAGGGTCACGCGCAGATCATGGCCGCCCGCAAAAATATTGGAAAAATCATCCGTGATCCTTCGACGCCTGAGGCATTGCGCGCCAAATTGACGTCGGCCAGCGCCATAAGACGGTTTGCGACAGATGAACTGGCACTGCCCGAGAACAGCAGCTACCGCAGCTATGTCGACATCCATCGCGACGCCGTGACCTGGGCCGTTTTTGCCGCGCCGCAATTCTCGCTTGCGCCACGAACATGGTGCTTTCCGGTTTTCGGCTGCGTTCCATACCGGGGTTATTTCTCCCGGAAATCCGCGGCTGAAAGCGCTGTCGAGCTTCAAAGACAAGGCCTCGACGTCTATGTCTCGGGCGTCACCGCCTATTCCACGCTTGGCTGGTCGAGTGACCCGCTGCTGAGCACCATGCTGCATCAGGACGACACCTATCTCGCAAGCCTTGTTTTTCATGAGCTGGCGCATCAGCGCCTCTATGTGGATGGCGATTCCGCATTCAATGAGGCGTTCGCCGTAGCCGTCGAAACCAGCGGCGTCAGGAAATGGCTCCGCGCCGCCGGCGATCGGGCCGGATTGCGCCGCTACGAAGCCGATCGCAAGCGCAGCGCCGATTTTCTCGGGCTGGTGGCGAGGACGCGCGACGAGCTAAGGCAGGTCTATGGTAGTCCCCGCACCCCGGAAAAGATGGCGGCCGCCAAGGCAGCAACCATCGACCGGTTGCGGGCGCGCTACCGGCGGATGCGCGACAGGCACTGGGCGGGATACCGTGGATACGACGCCTGGTTCGATGCCCCGATCAACAACGCAAAGCTCGCCGCGACTGCCGTCTACGGTGAACAGGTTCCGGCCTTTCTTCGCTTGTTCGACCTGTGTTCGGGTGACTATCCGAGGTTTTACGCTTCTGTCCGGCGGATCGCGGATTTGCCCAAATCGTCCCGCGCCGAAGCGCTCAAGGCTGCGGACACATGCAATTGACTTGAACAAGCACAGGCTGGTCCTGACGATCACCCCAGCGACAGTTCCTTCGTCTGGTGTCTCAAAACGAGGCCGACCGCGCCCAGCAAGGCATCGTTCTCGGTGTGCTTGCCAACGATGATGCGCGTGCGCAGGGCGGGAGCGACATCCCGGGACTTGATCAGCGTGTGGCGTTCATAGGACGCGATCAGCGGCGTCAACAGAATGTCCCCTGCCAAAGCCATGTGGCCGCCGATGATGATAAGCGGCGGATTGAGCACCGAGCCGATCAGGCCGAGACCCCGGCCGGCGATCTCGGCGGTATCCTCGATCATCCGCAACGCCCTGACGTCGCCCTGCTCGGCCATGGCGATGACATCGTCCATGGTGACTTGCCGCCCAACGACACGCGAAATCTGTTCCAGCGGCCGGGCAAAACTCGCGTAGAGCTCCAGGCATCCGCGATTGCCGCAGCGGCAAAGGTCGCCGCCGGGATCGATGCTGATGTGCCCGAATTCGCCAGCGCCGCCGGCGACGCCCGTCACCAGCCGGCCATGCTGGACTATGGCGCCGCCGACACCCAGATCGATCTTGAACAGGACGAAATCGTCCTGGCCTACGGCCGCGCCCCACATCAGCTCGGCAATGGCCGCGCAGTTGCTCTCGTTGTCGGCGAAGATCGGCTGTTCCAGGACGGGTCCGAACACATCTCGTATGTTGACGCCGGCCCATGTTGGAACCATGCTTGCGCGCAGCACCACTCCATCGCGGCTGACAGGGCCGGAGACGGAGACACCAACCCCCAGGAGCCCCGCCACCGGCAGACCGTTTTCCCTGTAAGATTGGGCAATTGCCGATTTGACCGCCTGGGCCGCCTGTTGCGGCTGGTAGTCCAGCGCCATTGGAATATTTTGTTCGGCAATGACGGAATGCGAGACATCGGCGACGATGAGCCGTATCTGCTGAAGAGCCAGGTGAATGCCGACGCAGGTGCCCGCTGTCGGATTGAGCGTCACCGCCGCGGCTGGCCTGCCGATGCCTCTGATGCCGTCGCGGCTGGTCGGGGCTTCGATCACCATTCCAGACCTTTTCAAGCCGTTAAGCGCGGTTGACACCGTCGAGCGCGCCAGACCGGTGGCGCGTGCGATCTGCAACGCGGAGAGTGCGCCGCGCTCGCTCAGGCAGCGCACGATCATGCTCTCCGGCGACGCGGAGGGTCTGTCGATCAGCCAGGTTCTAAGCGAAGGTTTTGTCATGGCTCAACATAAACATCGTTGACTGATAGCTCCAATATGTCATCTTGGAAAGAACTCGAGATTGACGCATCTCGCCGGCGGCGGCTTCAAACCGCGGCCATAAGCGGTCGAGACGAACCGTGCAACACGATATGGGAGTGAAACGATGAAGTCCGTCATGACCGCGCTTGCGGCCGCTGCTGCGTGCACATTTTTCGCCGGAACAGCCTTCGCCGAACCCAAGACCAACCTTTTGCACCAGTGGGCGACCGGATCGGACGCCCAGGCGATCGCCAAGCTCGGCGAGATGTTCACCGCCAAGGGCGGCAAATGGGAACAGACCTCGATCGCCGGCCACACCGCCAATACGCTGGCCAAGCTGCGCGCCGACGTGATCGCCGGCAATGCCCCGCCTGCCGTGCAGCTCAAGGGCCCCGAGATCGCCGAATGGAACGAGACCGGCATGACCGCCGATCTCGACGAGTTGGCGGCCTCGGAAGGGTGGGAGAAAGTGGTGGCGCCGGAATTGCTTCCGGTGATGAAGCCGACCGGCAAATGGGTCGCCGCGCCCATGAACATCCACCGCATCAACTGGCTCTGGGCCTCGCCCAAGGTCATGCAGGCGGCCGGCGTGGCGGAAATGCCCAAGACCTGGGCCGAGTTCAATGCCGCCTGCGACAAGATCGTCGCCACAGACAAGATCTGCATCTCGCATTCGACCGCCGACTGGACGGATTCGACGGTGTTCGAGGTCGTGCTCTACGGCCAGGACATCGATCTCTACCGTAAGGCCTTTGTGGAAGGCGATGTCGAGTCCATGCGCAGCCCGGGAATGGTCAAGGCCTTCACGCAGATGCGCCTGATGACGAGCAAATACATGGATCCGGGCATGGTCGGCCGCGACTGGGATTCGATGTCGGCGCTGGTCGGCAAGGGCGACGCGGCGTTCCACATCATGGGCGACTGGACGATCGGCCTTTTGACCGCCGCCGGCTTCAAGGAAGGCACCGACTATGTCTGCGCCCAGGCGCCGACCGATTGGGGCAAACCCGGCTTCATCCTCAACTCGGACTCGGTCGTGTTCTTCAAGCAGAAGGACCAGGATTACATCGACGGCCAGAAGCTGCTGGCCAGCCTGATCCTGTCGCCCGACTTCCAGACGGTCTTCAACCAGGCCAAGGGCTCGATCCCTGCACGCCTGGATATCGATCTGTCGAAGGGCTTCAATCCGTGCCAGCAGCTCTCGCAGAAGGATCTGCAGGCTTCGATCAAGGACGGCACGCTGGTCCGCTCGATGGCGCACAACATGACCATCCCGCAGAAGATGCGCGGCGCGATCATGGACTCCATTACCGAGTTCGTGGCGACACCGGACATGTCGCCCGAGGATGGCGCCAATGCGATGGCCGACGCGGCGGAAGCACAGAAATAGACGGGAATGGCCGGGCGCGATGCCTATCCGCCCGGCCGTCCTCCCTTCCAGTCCCGTGCTCTGCCAATTTCCGTGCTCTGAATGTCAAATCACGACCTGATCCTGTCGGTCCCGACGCCCGCCCGCCCCTGGCGCGAGCGGCTGGGCTCCGCGATGCCCTTGCTGGTGCTCGGCCCCTCTCTCGTGGCGAGCTTCGTCTACGTCTTCGTGTTCACCGGCTGGACGCTCTATATCTCGCTGTCCAACTCCTCGCTGCTGCCGACCTACGGCTTCGTCGGCCTCGAGAACTACGCGTCGCTGTGGGCGAACCGGCGCTGGAACATCGCCTACAACAACCTGTTTTTCTTCAGCGCTTTCTACATCGTCGGCTCGATGGCGGTGGGACTGCTGCTGGCGATCCTGATCGACCAGCGCGTGCGCGGCGAAGCGGCCTGGCGCACGATCTTCCTCTATCCGCTGGCCGTCTCCTTCATCGTCACCGGCACGGTCTGGAGCTGGCTCTACAATCCGACCGACGGCATCCAGGCCATGGTGCGCGGTTTCGGCTGGGCGAGCTTCAGTTTCGCACTCGCCAGCGACCGGCACTATGCGATCTACGCGGTGATCATCACCGGTGTCTGGCAGGCCTCGGGCTTTGCCATGGCGCTGTTCCTGGCCGGCCTGCGCTCGGTGGATCAGGACCTCGTCAAGGCCGCGCAGATCGACGGCGCATCGACGTTCCGCATTTATCGCAAGGTGCTTCTGCCAACCATTGCGCCGATCTTCCTGGCGGTCGCCGTCATCCAGATCCAGTTCGCCATCAAGACCTTCGACCTCGTGGCGGCCCTGACCAAAGGCGGCCCGGGGATCTCGACCACCTTCCCCGCCATCTACGTCTATGACCTGATGTTCCAACGCGGCCAGATCGGCGAAGGTGCGGCCGCCGCCATCATGATGCTTGCCGCTGTTGCCGTGGTGCTGGTGCCCTATTCATTCTGGGTGGTCTGGCGCCGGCGCAAGGAAGCCGGCCATGGCTGACGTCTCCCTGGACCAGTCGCTCGACCGTCGCGCTGCCGCAGTCGCGTCGCGCCGGCATTTTCTCACCCGCTTCGCCATCTATGGGCTGCTGGTCGTCTTCGCGGCGATCTACCTGGTCCCGTTGCTGGTGGTGGTGCTGAATTCATTCCGCGACCAGCAGGAGATCGCGCGCAACGGGTTGATCTCGCTGCCGCGCAGCTTCCGCCTCGATGCCTGGGGCCAGGCCTGGAGCACCTATTGCATCGGCGGCACCTGCGAGGGCATGCAGCGCAACTTCTACAACTCCCTGAAGATGACGATCCCGGCCACGATCATCTCGACGGCGGTCGGCGCGATGAACGGTTACATCCTGTCGAAATGGCGCTTCAGAGGTTCGGAAGCTTTGTTCACCTGCATGCTGCTCGGCGTCTTCATTCCGGGCCAGATTTCGTTGATGCCGTGGGCGTTCATCCTCGGCAATCTCGGCCTCAGCAATTCGGTCTACGGGCTCGTCCTCATCCACGTTATCCAGGGCATTTCGTTCACCACTTTGTTTTGCCGCAACTACTACGTCAGCATCCCCGACGACCTGATCAAGGCGGCGCGCATCGACGGCGCCGGCTTCTGGCGCATCTTCCGCAAGATCATTCTGCCGCTCTCCTCACCGATCCTGATCGTCACGGTGATCTGGCAGTTCACCGGCATCTGGAACGAATATCTGTTCGGCGTCGTCTTCACCTCCGGGCAGCAACAGCCGATCACGGCAGCGCTCGTCGCGCTGACGGCAAGCGGCACCAATGTGCGCGCCTACGATGTCATGAGCGCCGCCGTGCTGATCGGCGCGCTGCCGCCGCTGCTGATCTATCTCTTCGGCGGCAAGTATTTTGTGCGAGGCCTGACGCAAGGTGCCATCAAATGAGGCGCGATCAAGTGAAGGGCATTGCATGTCGACATTGATCATCCGATCGCTGCGCAAGAACTTCGGCGCGGTCGAGGTGCTGAAGGGCATCGATCTCGAAGCGCGGAACGGCGAGTTCATCGCGCTGGTCGGACCGTCCGGCTGCGGCAAGTCCACTCTGCTGGCGATGATCGCCGGGCTCGAATCCGTTACCTCCGGCGAGATCCGCATCGACGGGCGGCTGGTCAATTCGGTGGCGCCGAAGGACCGCGACATCGCCATGGTGTTCCAGTCCTATGCCCTGTACCCGACGATGACGGTGCGCGAGAACATCACCTTCGGCATGGAAAGCCGCCGCGTCCCGAAGCCGCAGCAGGACGAGGCCGTCAAGCGGGTTGCCGCCTTCCTGCAGATCGAACCGCTGCTAGGGCGCAAGCCCGGACAGCTTTCGGGCGGCCAGCGCCAGCGCGTCGCCATGGGCCGGGCGCTGGTGCGCGATCCCAAACTGTTCCTGTTCGACGAGCCGCTCTCCAATCTCGATGCCAAGCTGCGCGTCGACATGCGCACCGAAATCAAGAAGCTGCATCACCGCGTCGGCAAGACCACCGTCTACGTCACCCACGACCAGGTCGAGGCGATGACGCTGGCGTCGCGCATCGCCGTGATGCATCAGGGCGAGGTCCAGCAATTCGACGATCCCGCCACGATCTACAATCGTCCGGCCAACATGTTCGTCGCCGGCTTCATGGGGTCGCCGGCGATGAATTTTTTGGCCGCCGAACTGAGCCAGGAAGGCGGTCGCCGCACTGTTG
>NZ_JAMYQZ010000074.1:0-30385 GCF_040321145.1 Mesorhizobium sp. M0514 | reverse complement strand
GTCACTGTCCGCGGCGACCCCGACCATCCAGCCAATTTCGGTAGGCTCTGCTCGAAGGGTTCCGCGCTTGCCGAGACCATCGACCTCGACGGCAGGCTGCTCTACCCCGAAATCCACGGCCGCCATGCCGGCTGGGACGAGGCGCTCGATCTCGTCGCTTCGACCCTCTCGCAAACCATCGCCGAGCATGGTCCGGACTCCGTCGCCTTCTATGTCTCCGGCCAGTTGCTGACCGAAGACTACTATGTCGCCAACAAGCTGATGAAGGGCTTCATCGGCTCGGCCAACATCGACACCAATTCGCGGCTATGCATGGCCTCCTCGGTTGCCGGCCACCGCCGCGCCTTCGGCTCCGACACCGTGCCCGGCACCTACGAGGATCTCGAGCTCGCCGACCTGATCGTGCTGGTCGGCTCCAATCTCGCCTGGTGCCATCCCGTGCTCTTCCAGCGCATCGCGACGGCCCGGGAAAAACGACCGGAGATGAAGGTCGTGCTGGTCGATCCTCGCCGCACCATGACCGCTGATATCGCCGACATGCACCTGGCGATCGCACCGGATGGCGACGTTGCTTTGTTCACCGGACTGCTCGCCTGGCTCGGCCGGCACAACGCGCTCGAGCGCGGCTATGTGACCGCACACACGACCGGCTTCGGCCAAGCTCTCTTCGCCGCATCGGCGCTCGACCTTGCCGGCATTGCCGCCGCCACCGGCCTGAGCGAGGACGAGCTCACCCGCTTCTACAACCTGTTCGCCGCGACTGCGAAAACCGTCACTGTCTACAGCCAGGGAGTGAACCAGTCGTCTTCGGGCACCGACAAGGTCAACGCCATCATCAACTGCCACCTCGCCACCGGCCGCATCGGCAAACCTGGGGCAGGGCCGTTTTCGGTGACCGGCCAGCCCAACGCCATGGGCGGCCGCGAGGTCGGCGGCATGGCCAACATGCTGGCTGCCCATATGGAGATCGATAACCCCGAGCACCGCGACCGCGTGCAGCGTTTCTGGAATGCGCCGGCCGTCGCCCAAAAGCCCGGTCTGAAGGCGGTCGAGATGTTTCAGGCGATCGCCGCCGGCCGCATCAAGGCACTGTGGATCATGGCCACCAACCCGGTCGATTCGATGCCGGATGCCGATGCCGTCGAGGCAGCGATCAAGGCCTGCCCGTTTGTCGTGGTTTCGGATGTGCTGGCGAGCACGGACACCGTGCGTCACGCCCATGTGCGGCTACCCGCCGCCGCCTGGGGCGAGAAGGACGGCACCGTGACCAATTCAGAGCGCCGCATCTCGCGCCAGCGCAGCTTTCTTGCGGTGCCCGGCGAGGCGCGGCCGGATTGGCAGATCATTGCCGAGGTGGGCAAGCGGATGGGGTTTGGCGAGGCGTTTGCGCATGTGACGCCGGCGGAGGTTTTCGCCGAACACGCCGCGCTGTCGGGTTTCGAGAATGACGGCGCGCGGGATTTCGATATCGGCGCTTATGGTGCGATCGATGCCGACGCCTATGAAGAATTGGCTCCGTTCCAATGGCCGGCGCCGAGCCCAGCCACCCCCCTCTGGCCTGCCGGCCATCTCCCCCGCAAGGGGGGAGATCAGCCGTCGCCTCGGCCTTCGCCAATTACCAACGATGCAGAAGATATGCCGGCGTCAAAGCTGCCAATCTCCCCCCTTGCGGGGGAGATGTCCGGCAGGACAGAGGGGGGTGTTCAAGCGGGACTTGACCCTTCCAGCACCCGCTTCTTCGCCAACGGCAATTTCTACAATCCCGACCGCAAGGCGCGCTTCATCGCCATTCGTCCCATCGTCGAGACACGCACCAGCCCGGACTATCCGCTGATCCTCAACACCGGCCGTGTTCGCGACCATTGGCACACGATGACCCGCACTGGCAAAAGCCCACGTCTCTCCCAGCACATGGCCGAGCCCTTCGTCGAGATCCACCCGGCGGATGCCACGCATCACGGCATTGGCGACGCCGACATCGTGCGCGTCTCCAGCCTGCGCGGGGATGTGCTGGTGCGCGCGCTGGTGACGGCACGCCAGCGCCGGGGGAGCGTGTTTGCGCCGATGCACTGGACCGATCAGTTTTCGGCAAAGGGCCGCCTCGACACGCTGACCGCGCCTCTGACCGATCCGGTTTCCGGCCAACCTGCGCTGAAACATGTCGGCGCCCGTATCGAGAAATTCGCCGCGAGAGCCTTCGGCTTCGCTGTGGTGCGCCGCAAGCCGGTGGCGCTCGCAGCAGATTACTGGGCCGTGGCCAAATGCAAGGGCGGCTGGCGGGTGGAGCTTGCCTTTGCCGGCGATGACATCGACTGGGCTGGTTTTGCTGGTTCGCTTTTCGATGTTCCCGTAGCCGACATGCTCGCCTATCACGACCGCGATACCGGCCAGCATCGCATTGCTGCCTTTGACGACCAGCACCTCGCCGGGGCTTTGTTTATCGCGTCGGGACCGGTGGCGGTTTCGCGGGGTTGGGCGGCACAGCAACTCCAGGAGGTTCACACCAGCCAGCGCGAACGCTTCAGGATCGTCGCCGGTCGCGCCGGCGCCGATCGGCCCGATGCGGGCGCGACCGTCTGCTCCTGTTTCAGCGTCGGGGTCAACCAGATCGTGGCGGCAGTGGCGGCCGGGTGCACGACAGTCGAAGCCGTAGGCGGCGCCCTGAAGGCCGGCACAAATTGCGGCTCCTGCCGGTCCGAGATCCGGGCGGTCATCCAGGCCAATCGGGTTCAGGCTGCGGAGTAGGTGCGGCTGGATCTGACGATATCCTCTTGGGCCACCATGGTCATCGATTGCGGAAGGTGGTGGCTGTCTAATCCAGCCGGTCGCGCAGGATGCTCCAGGGGAGCAGCATATTCGGTGCATAGCGCACGAGCTTGTGCAGCGGGATCGGCGCTGGCGGCGCGAAGGGGAGCGGCAGATCGCGGGCGTCCGTTCCGCTCGCCCAGTTGGCCAGCACCTTGCCCATTGCCGTGGTCATGGCGATGCCGCGGCCGTTGCAGGCGAAGCCTGCGATCAGGCCTGGGCCGAGGTCGATGAGACGCGGCAGGAAATCCGGCCCCACCGCCGCCACGCCTGTCCAGCTGTAGGCAAGCGGCGGCAGGTCAGGCAAATCGAGATGCCTGGCGAGCCGTCGCCAGATCGTTTGCGGCACCCGCGTCTCGGCGCCGGCTCCGACGACATGCATGCCGCCGCTGATCAGCCGGTTCTGGCCATCGCAGCGGCACGTGAACAGGTTGCGCCTGGTGTCGCCAACGCCCTGGCCGCCGGGCATCAGGCGCGCGCGTATGGCGCGCGACAGCGGCGCAGTGGCGATCTGGAAGACTTTCAGCGGGATATACGTCCGTGCCAGTGTCGGGTTCAGCTCTCCACCATAGGCGTTGGTGGCGACCAAGACCTTGCCCGCTCGCACAGTGCCGGACGCAGTCTTCAAGGCCCAGCCATCCGGCGTGCGGTCGATGGAAGTGACACGCGTCTGCTCGAAGATGCGTGCGCCAACCTTTTCCGCGGCGTCGGCCAGGCCGCGCGCATACTCGACCGGATTGAGGACGCCGCCCGAGTTGTCCATCCAACCGCCGGCGTAGCCGCCGATACCGGTGAGCGTCGTGACCGCCTTGGCATCGAGCGTTACGGTCGGCCTGCCCCGCGCCGCCCATTGCTCGGCGCGCGATCGCGTCTTTTCCAGCGCGGCGGACGAATGCGCCGGCTGGATCCAACCGTTCTGCACAGCGTCGCATTCGATGCCATGCCGCTTGATCAGGCCGAAGACGAGGTCAGCGCTTCCCGCGGCGAAATCGATCAGCCTCCCGCCGCGCTCGGGTCCGAGTTCGGCGATGATGTCGTCTGGATCCCGCTTGGCGAAGTTCGGAACGACGAAGCCGGCATTCCGGCCGGTCGCACCCCAAGCGATGAATTCGGCTTCGAGGACCGCGACCGAAAGCCCTTTCTCAGAGGCATGCAATGCCGTCGACAGGCCGGAAAAGCCGCCGCCCACAATCGCGAGATCGACGTCGAGTCCGCCTTGCAGCGCGCCCCGGTCGCGGCGGTTGCGGCTGACGGCATGCCAGAGCGAAACGCCATACGCTTGCTGCCGGATCATGGCATTCATGATCCGGCCTCGTTCTCGTTGGCCGCCGCCTTTGTCTGTGTGCCGGGCTTCGGTCGGCGCGGCCGGTCGCCGAACAATCCGTTAGGCCGGATCAGCAGGATGACGCAGAGCATGACGCCGATGGCGACGATCTGCAGTGAGGCCGCGCGTGCTTGCTGCTCGGGCGCAAACAGCACGCTGGTCAGCGTGCCCGACCCCGCCCATATCGCCCAGACCAGGATGCTGCCGGCAACGGCGCCGGCATTGCTGCCCGAGCCGCCGACGATCAGCATCACCCAGACCTGGAAGGTCAGGATCGGCAGATAGTTATCGGGCGCGATGAAGCCGGTGAAATGCGCCTGCAAAGCGCCGGCCAGCGCCATGATAGCGCCGCCGACGGCGAAGGCCTGGACGCGGTAGAAGCGCGCGCTCTTGCCCAGCGAAATCGCCGCTCGCTCGTCCTCGCGCAGCGCCTTGAGCACGCGGCCCCAGGGGCTGCGCGACAGGTGCTCCAGAGCGAGATAGGCGATCAGCGTCACAGCCGAAACGACGGCGAGGTTCGACAGGTTGAACAGCAGCGGCGTTTCGGCAAGGCCGCCGAACGGGCGCGGGATGAAACCGATGCCGAACGGGCCGCCGGTGAGTTTCTGCGCGTTGAGCGCGACCAGCTGCACGACGACGGCGACGCCGAAGGTGGTGATCGCCAGGTAGTCGGATCGCAGACGCAGCGTGGCCATGCCGGTAAGTGCTGCGGCGATACCGCCGACGACCATGGCGCCCGCCCAGCCGACCAGGATCGGCAGACCGAAGCCGCCGAAGCGCGCGGCATCGTCCGGGGTCGTCAGCAGCGCCGATGTATAGGCGCCGATGGCGACGAATCCGGCAAGGCCGACATTGAAAAGGCCAGTCAGCCCCCACTGCAGATTGAGCCCCAGTGTGACCAGCGAAAAGATCAGTGCGGTGGTCAGGAAGAAGGCGCCGTAGCCGAGCAGGTCCATCAGCGTTCCCTCACACCAAACAGGCCGATCGGCCGAACGAACAGCACCGCCATCAGGATGATGAAGGAGATTGCGGCGCGCCATTCGGCGCCGATCAGCTGCACCGCACCGGCTTCGGCAAGACCGATGATCAAGCCGCCGAGCACAGCGCCCGGAATGCTGCCGATGCCGCCGAGGATGGCTGCTGCAAACATCGGCAGCAGCATGTCGAAGCCCATGAACGGGCGGATCTGCACCAGAATGCCGATCATCACGCCGGCCACGCAGGCCAGCGCCCCGCCGATGATCCAGGTGACACGCACAACGGAGGCAACATCGATACCGACGATGCGGGCCAGCGCTGCATTCTGGCTCAGCGCCTGCATGGAGCGGCCGGTCTGCGTGCGTGTCATCAACAGATGCACGCCGAGCACCAGCACGGCGGTCAGCAGCAGAAGCGCGATCTGATCGGGCGTGATGCGGATGCCGAAGCCGACCGGCATGGCGATCTGGATCGCGCGGCTGAAATAGGTCGGCCGTGAGCTGAAGGTGAATTCGAGCAGGCTGCGCAGCGCCATCGAGGCGCCGAAGCTCGCCATCACCACGATGATGGCTTGCCCCTGCGAGCGAAGCCGCGAAAACAGCACCTTGTCGAGCAACAGCGCCAGCAGGGCGGTGAAAGTCATGCCGACAACCAGCGCAACCAGCAGCGGCCAGCCGAAAGACAGCGGTCCAATGGGCGCCACCTTGCCGAACATCGCGCCGATGGCGCTGACGACGGCGAGCGTCGCATAGGTGCCCCAGGCCATGAAGTCGCCATGGGCAAAATTCGAGAAGCGCAGGATCGAATAGGTCAGCGTCACGCCGATGGCGCCAAGTCCGATCATCGAGCCGGTCAGCAACCCATCGACGACAAATTGCAGGCTCATGCCGCGCCTTCCTTGCCGGCGTGAGACGGGCGTTGGCCGAGATAGAGTTCGGCGACGACAGGATCGTTCCACAATTCGGACGCCACACCCTCGTGCCGGTCCTTGCCTTCGACCAGCACATAGGCGCGGTCGCCGATGGCCAGCGCTGCCTTGGCGTTCTGTTCGACCAGCAGGATGGTGACGCCGGACCTGCGGATGCCGGCCAGCATCTCGAACACCATCGATACGAATTTCGGCGACAGGCCGGCCGACGGCTCGTCGAGCAGCAGCACCTTAGGATGGACGATCAGCGCACGTGCGACGGCGAGCATCTGCCGCTGTCCGCCCGACAGATTGCCGGCGGCGGTGCGGCGCTGGCGGACGAGGTCGGGGAAGGCCGCATACATTTCCTCGATGCGGGCAGGGATTTCGCGTCGCTCGAGGATGCCGCAGGCGACCTTCAGATTGTCCTCGACCGACATCAGCGGGAAGATGTTCTCCGTCTGCGGTACGAAGGCCAGGCCGAGCCGAACCATGGTGTGCGCGGGAGCGGCGGTGATGTCCTTGCCGTCCAGAAATACGGTGCCGCCGGTGATCGGGACAAGGCCGGCGATCGCCTTGATGAAGCTCGACTTGCCGGCGCCGTTGGGACCGAGCACGACGACGATCTCGCCCTTGCCGACGGTGATCGAGGCGCCGCGCACGATCGGCACGCCAAGCTCATAGCCGGCTTCGAGGTTGCGCACGTCGAGGACGGTCTCGTTCATGTGGCGCCCCCGAGATAAGCCTCGATGACGCGCGGGTCGCGGGCGACTTCCTCTGCCGTGCCTTCGCTGAGCAACTGGCCGCTCGCCATGACCAGCACGCGGTGGCAGAGCCGCGTCACCATGTCGATATTGTGCTCGATCAGCAGAAAGGTGATGCCGTGCGCGTTGATGTCGCGGATGCGGTCGATGATGATCTCGAGCAGCGTCGCGTTGACGCCGGCGGCCGGTTCGTCGAGCAGGATGATCGCCGGATCGGCCATCATGACGCGGGCGAGTTCGAGCAGCTTGCGCTGGCCGCCGGAAAGCACGCGTGCCGGCTCGTGCGCCAGCCGAGCGAGCGAGACGAGCTCCAGCAGCTCGAGTGCCTTTGCCCTGGCTGCTCTTTCCTGTGCCGCCACTCGCCACGGCGTGACGAAGTTGGCGAGCAATTTTTCGCCGGCTTGGCCCTGCGCCGCCAGCATGATGTTTTCGATCAGCGTCAGATTGGGCAGGGGGCGCGGGATCTGGAAGGTGCGGCCAAGACCACGGCCGATACGCAGATGAGCGGCTTCGCCGGAGACGCGCGTGCCATTGAGCAGGATATCGCCGCTGGTTGGCAATATGCTGCCCGCCAACAGATCGAACATCGTCGTCTTGCCGGCGCCATTCGGCCCGATCAGGCCGAGGATTTCGCCCGCTTTGACATCAAACGAGACATCGTTGACGGCGACAAGGCCGCCAAAACGCCTGACGACGTTTCGTGCCGTCAGAACTGGCGCACGGGTCTCCTGCCGTTGGCGCTCCGCTGCATCGCTCATCAAACCCTCTGGCCGAAGACGATCGTTGTCGCCTCCTGATTTTTGATTTGTGATCACACTTGCGTTGATCACGCTATTCGGCTTTAATTTCATTCGCAAGCCGAAAACGGGGCAAATGCCGGTAATGCAGAAGGCTGCCATCGACAAGAACAACGGGACGATCGCAGCCCAGCTTACGCCGGTCGGCCGCGAGACGGTGCAGGATCGCGTCTATTCCGAGTTGCGCCGTGCTCTGATCGGTGGCCTTTTCGAGCCAAACCAGGTGCTGACTATCCGCGGTCTCGCCGATGCGCTGGTCACCTCGACCATGCCGGTACGCGAAGCGCTTGGACGGCTGATCACGGAAAAGGCGCTGGAGGCGCTGCCCAACCGCTCGGTGCGCGTGCCGCCGATCACGCTGGAGCGCATCGACGACCTCCTGCGCGCCCGCTCACTCATCGAAGGCGAAGCGATCGCGCTTGCCGCCACGCGTATGAGCCCGCGCCAGATCGCTTCGATCGAAGCCATGCTGGGCGAGTGGGACGAGATGCGGGCCCTGAAGCACAAGAAGGATATCGACCGCGAAGCGACGCTCAACCAGAGCTTCCATTTTGAGATCTACCGCTGCTGCGGCTCGGCTGTGCTGATCCCGATGATCGAAAGCCTCTGGCTTCAATCGGGACCCTGCATCCGCGTCGCCATCTATGCCTTCTCCGAGGCCGGGGAGGTCGATACCGCGCACTATCACCGCGGCATTGTCGCGGCACTTGCCAAACAGGATGCGCTAGCGGCGCGCGAGGCGCTGGTAGCCGACATCAGCCGCCCCTTCGCCTTCCTGCGCGACAAACTTCAATCGGCGAAGGACTGACATGCCCAAGCCCGCCATCGGCATCACAGAACCACGCTCGAAGCTTTCCGTGACGGCGCTGCTATTGCCCGAAGAGGCGCCGGAGAATGCCGCCTTCCTGCTGGCTTATCTGGCGCAGCCACGCATCATCCCAGGCATCCATGCGATGTGGACAGGACCGGAAATCTCGTGCCCGGTTCCGTCAGCCGATCTCCACGGCCAGGCCTATGCCCAGTCTTTGCCACCGGAGAATGCAACGCTGACGCCGCAGCCCGGCGATATCGTGCTGTCCTATGTGCCGCCACGCGTGTGGGGCGGCAATCCCAATGCCATCTTCGATATCGGCCTGTACTACGGGCAGGGGGCGCGGCTGCTGTTCCCGATCGGCTGGCTGGCCGGCAGCGTGGTCGCGCAAGTGCTTGCCGGAGAGCGCGATCAGTTTGCCGCCGCCTGCGGCGTCATCCGCCGCAACGGCGCCTGTGACATCACCTTCAGCCTGGTGGAGGCCTGAATGGCCGACGACAGTTTCGAACTCTTCGATCTGCGCGTCGAAGCGGTCATCCCCGAGGGCAAGCCGGTCTATTGCGGCGCCAGGGCCGGCGACTATTTCGAACTCAAGGGCGAAATGCTGTCGCTGCCGGCGGGGCAGGGTTTTTCGATTTACTCGATCTCCGCCGTGTTGCCGCTCCTGGCGGCAAAGCAGCGCCCGACGCATGCAAATGACTGGATGACCTCGGATGCCGAGATCGCCTGTCCCGATCCCAATTGCGCCAGCCGGCTGCGGATCGTCAGGCTGGCCAAGCGGCGGTTCAGCCATGCCCAAACCACGGCTGTGCCGCTGCCGAAGGAGACCGACAAAAGATGAGCGCCAGGACCGTCGAACTCAGCCCCGGCTATACGATCTCGCGCGTCATCCGCGGCGGCTGGCAGCTGGCCGGCGGCCATGGCGCTATCGACCGCAGGCAGGCCGTGACCGACCTCATCGCCACCTTCGATGCCGGCATCTGGACCTATGATTGCGCCGACATCTACACCGGCGTCGAGGAACTGATCGGCGCCGCGCGCCTGCGGCTGGCCGGCGAGCGCGGTCTCGATGTTGCGGCCAGGATGAAGGTGCACACCAAGCTGGTGCCGGACCTCGAACGACTGGCAAGCATCAGCCGCGACTACATCAGGGGCATCGTCAATCAGTCGCTTCGCAGGCTGAAGACGGAGCGGATCGATCTTGTGCAGTTTCACTGGTGGGATTATGACCAGCCTCGTTACGTCGAGGCGATGGGTTGGCTCGACGAGCTTCGGCTGGAAGGCAAGGTGCGCAATCTCGGCACCACCAATTTCGATACGCCGAGGCTAGCCGAAATCCTCTCCGCGGGCATCCCGCTGGTCAGCCAGCAACTGCAATATTCAGTGCTCGACCAGCGGCCGGCAAACAGCCTTGCGGGCCTTGCCGCTAAGAACGGTGTCCGCTTCCTCTGCTACGGCTCGGTGGCGGGCGGCTTCCTCAGCGACAAATGGCTTGGCGTGGCCGAGCCCTCCACGCCGCTCGAAAACCGCTCGCTGGTCAAATACAAGCTGATCATCGACGACTTCGGCGGCTGGGAGCTGTTCCAGTCCCTGCTCAAGGCGCTGAAAGCGGTCGGCGATCGCCACGGCGTCGACATCGCCACCATCGCCTCGGCATGGGTGCTCGAGCAGCCGCAGGTCGCGGCCGTCATTGTGGGTGCGCGCAACCAGGCACATGCGCTGGCCAATACGAAAATCATGGACGTCGCGCTCGACGCCGACGATCGCGCGCGGATTGCTGCCGCCATCGCACAAGGCACCGGCCTCGCGGGCGATGTCTACGCGCTGGAGCGCGACCGTCATGGCCGCCACGGCTCGATTATGCATTACAACCTCAATGCGGGGAAGAAATGAGCGGAGAGCCTTCCCTTTTTTCGCGTGCCAGCGCTGAAATCATCGACCTGCATCGCTTCTTCGTCGACTGGTTTGTCGCCGCGCGAGCCGACGCTGTGGAGTTCGGCCGCTTCGAGGCTGTCATGGGCGAAGGCCTCACCATGGTGGCGCCGAATGGCCAGATCCTCGATCGCGACGCGGTCGTAGATCATGTCCGGACAAGCCGCGCCACTTGCGACGACGGTTTTGCCATATCGATCGAGGACATCAGGCCGGGTTGGCAGGACGCGGACACGATCGTCATCTTCTACATCGAGGCGCAACTGCGCGCCGGCAAACCCAGTCGCCGGCAGTCCAGTGCGGTCTTCACCACCAGTTCATCGGCACCAAACGGCGTCGAATGGCGGCATCTGCATGAGACCTGGCTGCAGGCGCCGGAAGGCTGAACAGGCAAAAGTTCAAACAAGAAAAGGGGAACGGCAATGAAGAAGACGATACTTCAAATCACCACAGCACTGGCTCTCGTGACGATGGCCGGCGCCGCACACGCAGCGGACTGCAAGATCACCGTCGGCCTAGTCATGGAGCTGACCGGCCCTGCCGGCGAATATGGCCAGGCTGGCGCGAAGTCCGTCGAAATGGCCTTCCGCGACATCAATGAAGCCGGTGGCGTACGCGGCTGCGATCTCGCAACCGACACGCGCGACAGCCAGAGCCAGGGCAATATCGCGGTCGATGCCGCGACCCAGCTGGTACAGGTCAAGAAGGTGCCGGTGATCATCGGCGGCATCATCTCCTCGGTGTCGATCCCGATTTTGACCTCGGTCACCGGGCCGGCCAAGATCGTGCAGGTGTCGCCGGCTTCGTCCTCGCCGACGCTGACCGCCCTTGGCCGCGACGGCAAGACCAACGGCATCTTCTTCCGCACCATCACGTCGGATGCGCTGCAAGGCGTGGCCGCCGCCAAATACGCCATCGACAAGGGCTTCAAGAAACTGTCGATCATCCATGTCAACAACGACTTCGGCGTCAACATGGTGGCCGAATTCTCGCGTGCCTACAAAGCGCTCGGCGGCACCATCGTCTCCGACACGCCCTACAACGAAAAGCAGTCGAGCTATGCTTCGGAAGTGACGGCGGCGATGGGAGGCGAGCCGGACGGACTTTACCTCGTCAGCACGCCGGTCGACGGCGCAACGGTCGCCCGCACCTGGATATCGCAGGGCGGCGTGCAGAAATTCCTGCTCAATGACGGTATGAACAGCCCGGACTTCATCGAATCCGTCGGCGCCGATTATCTGAAGGATGCCTATGGTACCTCTTCCGGCACCAGCCCGACGGCATCCACCGACTATTTCCTGAAAAACTACAAGGAGTTTTCGGGCATCGAACCGTCGAACCCGGCAGCCGACCGTTCCTATGATGCCGGCGCCATTGTCGGTCTCGCCATTGCCATTGCCGGCTCCGAGGATCCAGCCAAGATCAAGGATGCCATGTACAAGGCGGTCGATCCTGCCGGCACACCGATCTATGCCGGCAAGGACGAGTTCGCCAAGGCGCTCGGCCTGATCAAGGACGGCAAGCCGATCCGCTATGAAGGCGTCATCGGTCCGGTCAGCTTCGACAAATATGGCGACATCACCGGTCCGTTCCGGCTGTGGAAGATCGTCGACGGCAAGGTGACGACCGACGGTGAAATGACAACCGACGACGTCAACGCGCTGCAGGCGAAATTGCAGTAGGCGCCGGTACATTGTCCGGCGCGATCTCCGTTCGATCTCTGGGAGATCGACGCCGGACAAGCAGTCCAACATCGGCGCTAGTTACGCGGTCAAGCGCGAAATCAGCCGGGTCAATATAACGACAGGCGGCTGGCCGGGCATGAAGACCTGCGGATTGGAGAGGGCGCCGACGATATGACCCACATAGTCTGATTTGTCGTAGCCGATTGACGATATCGGGTAGGCGTCGAAATTGGTCAGGGACACATTGTCGAAGCCATAGAGGCGGAAGCGGCTGGGCCGGTCGTCGGGGAAATCCGCCCGGCAGACATCCAGAACACCCATGGCCATCGCGTCGGACGTACAAAAGACCGCATCGGGACAGCCGCGTCCCGTCAGGCCGGCGGCTGCCGCATAGCCCGACTCGTAGGAATAGTCTCCCTGGACCGTCTGCAGCAGTTCAATTCCATGATGCCGGAACGCTTCGAGGTAGTGGCCGATGCGCAGCTGTTCGACCCGCGAGGACGAACGGCCGGTCAGCAGGCTGGCCGTGCGCGCGCGCTTGGCCGCCGCATCCGCCACGGCCTCGGCGATGCCGACGCCTTCATCGGGAATGACGGTGGGTGACAGATCGTCATGCAGTCCGTTCAGCATGATGACCAGGTCCGAGCGAAACATGCGCCGCACCGTCGCTGCATCGGCAAAGTCGGAGAACACCACGGCGGCATCGACATGATAGGCAACGCCGTTGCGCAGAAAATCCTCGACCCCTTCCGCCGAGCCGATGCGGATGAGGATGACCTGCTTGCCGATCGACTGGATTGCGTCGAGCAGCCGGTCGAACAGGTCGAGATCTGAAAGGTCGTGAATGTGGTTGACCACGACGGCAACCAGATTGACGGTCTTGGTGGTCAGGCTTTGCGCCAGGAGATTGGGTTTGTAGCCGAGCTGCGCGGCGGCCTGCACGACACGTTCGCGTTTGTCCGCCGAGACCGGTCGCGGTCCGCTCGACAGCGCACGGCTGGCCGCGGCACGCGACACGCCTGCCAGCCGCGCGACATCGGCGATCGTTGCGACGGCGCCTCGAGTGTGCGCCGATCGGTTACCGGTAGTGGGTGTCACCACAGCGGGTTGAGCGCCGGCGGGTTGGAGTCCGGCCCCCACCACTTCTTGTAGGTCGTCTCATAGGTGCCCGACTGGATGAAGTCGGACACGAACATGTCGAGCCAGCGGACGAATTCGGGATCGCCCTTGGCGACCGCGATGCCGATCGGATCGTTGGAATAGAGGCCAGGCAGCGTCACCAGGCTCGGTGTCTTGGTCGCGAGGTAATCGAGCAGCGAGGAATCCTCGATCGCCGCATCGACGCGCTTCTGTTGCAGCTGCAGAACCCCGTCGGGCGCGAACTGGTCGACATAGACGAGCTCTGCTTCCGGCACGGCCGCCTTGAGGAAGGTTTCGCCCGTGGTGCCGCGGCCGACGACAACCTTCTTGCCGGCGAGCCCCTTGAGGTCGGTTATCCCGGCATCCTTCTGGACGATGACGCGCAGCCCGGCCCGGTTGTAGGGGATGGTGAAGTTGACGGTCTTGGCCCGCTCGAGCGTTGCCGAGGTGTTTGCGACCGCGACATCGATCTGTCCCGACACCAGCATGGAAATACGGGCATCGCCCGAGACGTCGACGAACTCGACCGGCACCCCGAGCTTTTGCGCCAGCAGCGTCGCGACATCGACATCGTAGCCGACAGGATTGTTTTGTGCATCGCGAAAGCCGATCGGCTCGCCGCCGAGCGATACGCCGATGCGAATGGTGCCGCGTGAGCGGATGTCGTCAATCATGCCGGCAAGGGCCGGAAAAGCCGAACCGGCCACGATGGCCAGCGCGGCGAAGGCACGCAGTACGGTTTTCATGGTTCCTCTCCTTATTTTCTAGTGACACGTTTTGCTGCCCGCAATTCGGGTGCGGGCATGGAATCCTTCCAGAGCCAGTAGCGGACCTCGCCCTCGCATCTGAAATTCACCACCTCGTGGTTCTGCTCGGCGTCGACGGCGTGGATGACCACTCCGGCCAGGAAGCCGGTGTCGAGTTCAGCCAGTTCCTCGACCGCCAGCGCGACCGCATCCGACAGGGATCGGCCAAGCTTCATGGCCAGCACGACGGTCCGTGCGGTGGCGCAGCGCATCGTCATCTCGCCGGTATGGGTGCACGCCGCCGCACCATAGCGGCTGTCGGCGTAAAAGCCTGCGCCGGGAATGGGAGAATCGCCGAGCCGGCCCGGATATTTCCAGGCCCAGCCCGAGGTCGAAGTCGCGGCATGGATGCCGCGCCGCGCATCCGCCGACAGGAAGACGGTGGTGTCGCGGACCCGCTCGGGATCGGTGATAGTACGGCTGAGCGGCGCCAGATCGATATCGGGGAATTTCGCCAGCTGTTGCGGTGTGAGTTCCTGTTGCAGCCGCTCCCACCAGACGCGCTTGCTGTCCTCGAACAAGACTTCGTCTTCGGCAAAACCGATTTCGCTGGCAAGGCGCCGCGCCCCTTCGCCGGTCAGCATCACATGCGGCAGGCGCTTCATTACCTGCTGCGCCAGGGCAGCGACCGCCAAGGTCCTTGGCACGGCGCCGACTGAACCGACCTCTCTTGTATTGCCGTCCATGACCCCGGCGTCGAACTCCATCTCGCCCAGCATGTTCGGCCAGCCGCCATAACCGACGCTGCGAACCTTGACCTCTTTCTCCACCATGCCGATGCCGGCAACCATCGCGTCCAGGCTGACGGCGCCATCGCGCAGCATTTGCACCGAGGTTTCGAATCCCGGCCATGCTTCGTTGTTGGCTAACAGCAGCATTCCTAGTCCTTGCGCATCTTGGAGAGAAACTGCGCAACCCGCGGCTGCGCCCGGCCGCCGTCCGCGGCGAAGAAACGATCCGTTGGCAGATCGACCACCAGCCTGCCCTTGTCGAGGAAGACGATGCGGTTGGAAATCTCGCGCGCGAATTCGATCTCGTGGGTGACGAACAGCATCGTCGTGCCTTGCGCGGCGAGCTTTGCCAGGATGGCCAGCACCTCGGAAGTCATTTCCGGGTCGAGCGCGCTGGTCACTTCATCGAGCAGCAGATAGCGCGGCTGCATGGCGAGCGCCCGGCAGATGCCGACACGCTGGCGCTGCCCGCCCGACAACTGCGCCGGGTAGGCGTTGGCCCGATCGGCGAGGCCGACGGACTCGAGCAGCTTGCGCGCCAGCGCCTCGGCCTCAGGGCGCGCCATCTTCAGCACCTCGACCGGGGCGAGCGTTATGTTCTGAAGCGCGCTCATATGAGGATAGAGGTTGAACAGCTGGAAGACGGTGCCTGAGCGCTTGCGCGCCTCGGCCAGCTCCTTCGGATTGCTGACATCGAAATCGTCGACCGTGATGCGGCCCGACTTCAGCTTTTCGAGGCCGTTGATGCAACGGATCAGTGTCGACTTGCCGGACCCCGACGACCCGAGGATCGAGACCACTTCGCCGGGCGCGATCGTCAGGTCGACGCCGTCCAGCACAGTGACCTCGCCGAACGCTTTGTGCACGTTTTCGATCTTGAGCATGTTAAAGCCCCCGCCAGGCGCTGCGCGCCCGCAGGCGGTTTTCAAGACGCTCGCCAAGCAGGGCGACCAGCTTTGCCGCGCCATAGTAGAGCAGCCCGACGACGGTCCAGACCACGAACGGCTTCAAGGTTCGCATGTTGAGGATGTGGCCAATCTTGGTCAGGTCGACGACGCCGATGACAGAAATCAGCGACGTCACCTGAAGCTGGTTGACCAGCAGCGCGACGAGCGGGCCGACCGCGAAGGCGGCAGCCTGGGGCGAAACGATATGGCGCAGGACCTGCCACCGAGTCAGGCCGAAGACACGCGCGGCCTCGACCTGTTCGCGTTCGATCGACTCGATCGCCGAGACCGCGATGACATAGACGAATGCCGCGGTGTTCGCCGACAGAGTGATGGTCGCTGCGGTGACCGGCGTCACCCTTATATGCAACAGCGCCGGCAGGCCGAAGAACACCAGGAACAGCTGCACCAACACCGGCGAGTTCTTCAACAGCTCCGACAGGAAGGTGACGACCTGGGCCAGAACCGGCACACGGTAGAACCGCACCAACGCCCAGCTCAGGCCAATCAGCAGTCCGATCAGAGAGGTGACGAGAAACAGCGCGATGTTGGTGCCGAGACCTTGCGCCAGCAGGATCAGGTCGTAGGAGGTGAAGTCGCTGAACCGCATCAGTCGACCGCCTCCATCATGTCCCGATTGAGATTGCGGTGGAGCAGGGTGACGCCCAGCGAGACCAGATAGGTCAGGGCCGCGTAGGCGCAAAGCAGCACCACATAGACCTCGAAGGGCCGATAGGTCTGCGAGACGACGATCTGGGCTGAGCCGGTGAGCTCGTTGAGCGTGATGGTCGAAAGGATCGAGGATGTCAGGATCATGTTGATGAGCACGGATCCGAGCGGTCGCACGGAGGTGCGCAGCGCAATCGGCAGCACGATGCGGGTGAAGATCTTGCGCCTGGACAGGCCGCTCACTTCAGCGGCGTCGATGATGCCTTGGTCTATGGCGAGGATGCCGGCGCGAATGATGTCGGAGGCATAGGCGCCGCCGGCAATGGAAAGCGCCACGACGCCGGTGGTGAAGGCATCGATGTAAATGCCGAGCTCGGGCAGGCCGTAATAGAAGAAGAACAGCTGGACGATGAACGGCACATTGCGGAAGAGATCGACATAGACGAAGGCGATCCGTCGAAGCAGTGCCGAGGCGGAGGTGCGTGCGATCGCCACCAACGCGCCCATGACGACGCTTCCCACCAGCGACAGCGCGCAAGCCGCCGCCGTAAGTTCGGCGCCGCGCGCCAGAAAACCCAGATGCGGGAGCAGAGTGGACAGATCGAAATGCACCGGCGGTCCCCAGTGAAACCGGTTTCACTCTTTTGGCTTTCGCCTCGTCTGTCAAGATGCAGGGTCTGGTTGCCGGCCTGTGGATTGCATTCGTTGCGATGATTCCGGTTCGCCTCATGCGCGCTATGTCTCAAGTGCCGACAATTCGCCGCCGGCTTTCAACTCGACGACGCCGCCTATGCCAGCCGCGCGTCGCTGCGATGGCGGCTGGGGCGGCGCCCTCGGTTTTGCCGATCCCGGCGCCGGTGTCGGATTCGGCTACGTCACCAACCGCATGCTGGGTTTCGACGCGTCGATCCACGCCGCAAGGTGTTGATTGATGCCGTTTACGACGCGCTCTGACGTTGGGAGCCGTTATGCGCGGATGTTCCACATGGCGTCCGGCACAACCACCAGCTTGCCGACGAAATCCTTGGAGATGAAGTCGGCCTGCGCCTTGTGGAAATCGGACAGTTTGTAGACACCGCCTACCAGCGGCCGGATTTTCTTCGCTTCGATGTATCCAATGATGCGGCGGAAGTCGGCGCGCGTGCCCTGGCTTGAGCCATGCAGTTGCAGCTGCTTGAGATACATGGTCCGGAGATCGAGCTGCACGACCGGGCCGGCGATGGCGCCTGCCGTGGTGTAACGGCCTTCAGGTCGCAGGATGCGCAGCAGGTCGTTGAAGATCGCGCCGCCGACGAGATCGGCGACCACATCGATCGGCTGGCCGCCAGTGGCTTCATTCACGGCGGCGGGAAGATCGGCAACCCCACGGGTAATAACCGCTTCGGCGCCGATGTCGCGCACCGCCTGCTCCTTGCCCTTGCCGACGACGGCGTAGGGAATGGCGCCGCGCGCCCGCGCCAGCTGCACGATGCCGGAACCGACGCCGCCCGAGGCGCCGGTGACCAGCACGCGTTCGCCGGTTTTCAGCCCGGCGCGCTCCAGCATCTGCTCGCCCGTGAGGTAGGCGCAGCAGAAGGTGGCGAGTTCGACGTCGCTCATGTCAGTATCGACGACATGCGCATTCTCGCCCGGCACCGTCTGGTACTCGGCGTACCCGCCGTCGCGACCGTGGCCCATATAGTCGATGTCGGCGAGGGAATCGTCGTCGCGGTTGTAGATCGAAAAATCGACCATTACCCGTTCGCCGATACGGCCCGGGGAAACGCCTTCGCCGACGGCAGCGATGGTGCCGACCGTGTCGGTGCCCTGGATGCGCGGGAAGGTAAGCGTGTTGCCTTGCCGCCGCCACGTCGACACGGCGGCAGCGTCCTCCTCCGTGCCATAGGCGCCCTGGCGTACCCAGACATCGGTGTTGTTCATACCGCAAGCGCTGACCCTGACCAGCACCTCGCCGGCGGCAGGCACAGGCACTTTCACATCGGTGCGATAGACGAGCTTTTCCGGTCCGCCATGCCCGGTGAGCAGCACGGCGGCCATGGTGGCGGGGAGGGTCTTGGTCATGGCATTCATCGTCGATCTCAGAGGTTGGCAAACACGCTGTTGACGGCATCGGCAGTTTTCGAAACGACGATGTCGGCTTCCTCACGCGTCAGGCAGAGCGGCGGCGCGAAGCCAAGGATGTCGCCCTGCGGCATGGCGCGGCCGATGACACCGCTGGCGGCAAGTGCTGTCGCCACTTGCGGCCCGATCTTGAGCGAAGCATCGAAGAACACACGGTCGTCCTTGTCGGCGACGAACTCGACCGCCGCCAGCATGCCGTCGCCGCGCACGTCGCCGACGTGTCTGTGGCCGCCGACAGCCTTGGCGAGTTCGGCGCGGAAATAGGCGCCGGTCTCACCGGCGTTCGTTACCAGGTCCAGTTCGTCGATCAGTTCGAGATTGGCGACACCTGCGGCGACGCAGATCGGATGCGCGGCATAGGTCCAGCCATGGCCGAGCGAACCGAGCTTGTCGGAGCCCTGCACCAGCACCTGCCACATCTTGTCGGCAACGATGACACCCGACAGCGGCGCATAGGCCGAGGTCAGCCCCTTTGCGATGGTGATGAGGTCCGGCTTGATGCCGTAATGGTCGGAGCCGAACATGGTGCCCAGACGGCCGAAGCCCGTCACCACCTCGTCGGCGACCAGCAGCACGTCATACTTCTTCAGCACCGCCTGGATCTTCTCCCAGTAGCCGGCCGGCGGCGGCACGATGCCGCCAGTACCGAGGATCGGCTCGCCGATGAAGGCGGCGACGGTTTCGGGACCTTCGGCCAGGATCATCTCTTCAAGCTTGTCGGCGCAATGCTGCGAGAACTGCTCCTCGCTCATCGAGCGGTCGGCGCGGCGGAAATAATAGGGCGCCTCCGTGTGCAGGACCGGCGCGCGCGGCAGGTCGAAAGCGTTGTGGAACAGGTCGAGCCCGGTCAGTGATCCCGTCATCACGCCCGAGCCGTGATAGCCGCGCCAGCGCGAGATGATCTTCTTCTTCTCCGGCCGCCCAAGCACGTTGTTGTAGTACCAGATCAGCTTGATGTTGGTCTCGTTGGCATCCGAACCCGAGAGGCCGAAATAGACCCTCGACATGCCCTTCGGCGCGCGGTCGATGATCATCTTGGCCAGTGTGATCGAAGCCTCGGTGCCGTGGCCGACATAGGCGTGGTAATAGGCGAGGTTCTTCGCCTGGGTGGCGATGGCATCCGCGATCTTTTGGCGGCCATAGCCGACATTGACGCAATAGAGACCGGCAAAGGCATCGATGCTCTTCTTGCCATTGTTGTCCCAGACGGTGACGCCTTCACCGCCGGCCATGATGCGGGTCGGGCTCTCGCCCCGCGCATGCGTGCCCATATGGGTCGAAGGATGGAAGAAATGGTCGCGATCCCAGGCGTTGAGTTCGTTGGACTGGTCGAGCATTTTTTGACTCCTTGAGAGATGGCCGGACGGACTATGTGACGTCCAGACAGAGGTACTTCAGATCGGTGAAAGCTTCGAGCCCGTGGCGCGAGCCTTCGCGGCCGATGCCGGATTGCTTGACGCCGCCGAAGGGGATCGGCGCTCCGGTGATCTTGACGCGGTTGATGGCGACCATGCCGTAGTCGATCGCGCGGCCCATACGTTGCTGGCGGGCGCCATTCTCGGTAACGACATAGGCGACGAGGCCATATTCTGTGGCGTTGGCACGGGCGATCACCTCGTCCTCACTGTCGAACGGCGTGACGGCGGCGACCGGCCCAAAGGTCTCCTCGCGCATGATCAGCGCTTCGTCGCTGACATCGGCCAGCAACGTCGGCTGGTAGAACAGCGGCCCGGCCTGATGCCGCTTGCCGCCGGTGAGGCAGCGCGCGCCATGGGCGACGGCATCGGCGACCTGTTCCTCGACCTTGGTCACGGCGCGCTCATGCATCAGCGGTCCGATATCGATCTTTTCGACAAGCCCATTGCCGGTCCGCAGCGCCTCGATGCGCTCGGCAAAGGCGGCGCAGAAGCGATCGTAGATCGGGCGCTGGACATAGATGCGGTTGGCGGCAAGGCAGTCCTGGCCTGACGTTGCAAACTTGGCATCGATGGCAATGCTCACTGCGTTGTCGACATCGGCGTCGGCAAAGACGATCAGCGGCGCATGGCCGCCAAGCTCCATCACCAGCCGCTTCATCGTCGGAGCACACTGTGCGGCGATCAACCGGCCGATCTCCGTCGAGCCGGTAAAACTCATGGCGCGGACGCGCGGGTCTTCGCACATGCGCCCGACGATCGTCGCTGCCTTGCCGGTGATGACGTTGAAGACACCGGCGGGCAGGCCGGCGCGCTCGCCGAGTTCAGCCAGCGCCAGCGCCGACAGCGGCGTCTCGGATGAAGGATGCGCGACGATGGTGCAGCCGGCGGCGAGTGCGGCGGCCGCCTTGCGGGTCAGCATCGCCGCCGGAAAATTCCAGGGCGTGACGACGCCGACAACGCCGAGCGGCTCGCGCCTCACCATCATCTCGGCATTCGGCAGATGGCTGGTGACGCTCTCGGCGTTGAGGCGCTTTGCCTCTTCGGCATACCATTCGACGAAGGAGGCGGCATAGTCGATTTCGCCGAGCGATTCCTGCAGCGGCTTGCCTTGTTCCAAAGTCATCAGCAGGGCAAGGTCGTCTTTCGCCGCGATGATCAGCTCGAACCATTTTCGCAGAATTCTCGACCGCTCCTGCGGCAGCAACGAACGCCAAGCCGGAAAGGCACGTGCGGCGGCGTCGATTGCTTTGGTCGTCTGCCCGGCATCGAGCGCCGCGACAAATGCGACAGTGGTGCCGGTCGCCGGATCGGTAACCTCGAAACTCTTCGCCGCTCCGCTTGCCGTCCAGTGACCGTCGACATAGGCGAGCTCGCGCAGCAGCCGGCGGTCGGCGAGGAGATCAAGCGCTTCGTGGCGATGCGAGCGGGCGAAATGCGCGGACATGGTCGAGGCCTCCCGGTTCGGACTGATGCGGGAAGACTATCGGCCAGAAGCAGACAGAGAGGCTGTTTGCATGGCTTGAAGGAGAGAGAGTCTCTCTATTGTGTCGTTCCGGCAGATATTCTCTCCGGCTTCACGACGATGCGGGCAGCAGGTCGGCGATGGGGAGAACGATCTCTTCCTTCACCGTCTTGGTGACGATGTAGGTGAAGTAGCGGTCGATGCCGATCTCGCGCTCCAGCAAGCCGTCGACCAGCCGCTGATAGGCGTCGATGTCGCGCGCCATCACCTTCACCACATAGTCGACGCCGCCGCCAACCGACCAGCAGGCGACGATCTCGGGGATGTCGCGGATGACGCGTTCGAAGCGGTCGAAATCGGCCTGGCGATGGCTGGCCAGCGTCACCTCCATCAGCACCGTTGCGACCGGCGCCACGACGCGCATGGCGATCCTTGCGTGATAGCCCGAGACGATGCCGGCCTTCTCCAGCTTGCGCAACCGCATCCAGCACGGCGTCGGCGACAGCCCGACCTGTTCGGCCAGCGCCAGCTTGGTGATGCGCCCGTCGCGCTGGATGACGTCGAGTATCCTGAGGTCGATCTCGTCGAGTTTCGCTGATGTCATTGGCGTCCGCTTTTTTGTCGGCATCACCATGACGGCGCATTATTTCGATTGTCAATTGCACTGATTTCGATCTCTAATAAGTCATGACATTATGGCAACCCGACCCCGCGCTCCTCCGCCGGCCAGCCTATCAATCGCTGGCCGACCAGTTCGCGCGCGCCATTCATGACGGGCGGCTGGCCAATGGCGCGCGGCTGCCGACGCATCGCCGGCTGGCCGACGATCTGAAACTGTCGGTGCAGACCGTCAGCCGCGCCTATGAGGAACTGATCCGGCGCGGCCTCATCTCGGGCGAGATCGGCCGCGGCAGCTTTGTCCAGACGCAGCGCCGTGAGCCGGAGCCGCCCTATCTGCCGGAGCGCCTCGGCGAGGTCATCGACCTATCGATCCTGAAGCCGGTCTGCGAGCCGATGCATCTGGAGCGGCTGAAGCAGGCGCTGGGCTGGCTGGCCGAAAACCTGCCATCGAGTTCGGCGCTGTCGTTTCGGCCCAACATGGTGTTTCCGCGCCACCGCGCGGTGGCGGTCGAATGGCTGAAACTGTGCGGGCTTGACGTCTCCGCGCAGAACATCAGCCTGACCAACGGCGCCACTGCTGGGATGACCGTAGCGCTGATGAGCGTGGCGCCGCCGGGCTCGACCGTCGCCACTGAGGCCATCGGCCACCACACGCTTGTGCCGCTGGCGCGCTATCTCGGCTTCAACCTGGAAGGCCTGCCGATCGACGGCAATGGCCTGATCCCGGAGGCGTTGGACGAGGTCTGCCGGCTCACCGACATTCGCGCGGTA
This sequence comes from Mesorhizobium sp. M0514, assembly GCF_040321145.1. Taxonomy (NCBI): domain Bacteria; kingdom Pseudomonadati; phylum Pseudomonadota; class Alphaproteobacteria; order Hyphomicrobiales; family Phyllobacteriaceae; genus Mesorhizobium; species Mesorhizobium sp. M0514. The sequence continues at coordinate 7,696 of NZ_JAMYQZ010000074.1, read as the reverse complement.
TTCGTGCAACCGTCGGTGATCAACCCGACGGCGACGCTGATGGACGCTCGGCGGCGCGAAGAGATCGCCGCGGTCGCGCGCAAGCACGACATCGCCATCATCGAGAACGATGTGCTGGGTCCGCTCGTCGAGGACCGGCCGCCGCCGGTCGCGGCTTTCGCACCGGAGCGCACGCTCTACGTCACTTCCTTCACCAAGATCACCGTACCTGGCCTGCGCATCGGCTATCTCGCGGCGCCCGACCGCTATGTCGCGGCGGTGGCCAACCGGCATCTGGTGTCGAACTGGATGGCGACGCCGCTGGTGGCCGAGATCGCCACCAAATGGGTGACCGACGGCACGGCGATGGAACTCGTTCGCTGGCAGCGCGCGGCATTGCGCCGCCGCCAGGACATCGCAGCCGAGGTGCTGGGCGGGGTTGGTTATCGCGCCAGGCGCGACGGGCTGCATGTCTGGTTGCAACTGCCCGCGGACCGTGCCGAGGAAAGCTTCGTCGCCCAGGCCCGCCTGCAAGGCGTGGCGATCGCGCCCGGCACCTCCTTCCGCATCTCGGATGCGCCCTGGCATCCGGCGGTGCGCATCTCGCTCGGCTCGACCACCGAGGGGGAACTGCGCGCCGGCCTCGGCGTTGTCACCAAGTTGCTGCTTGGCGATCCGGAGCATCTGCTGCTCGCAATCTAAGCGGGAATTGCTCTGGAATCATGCAGCGCCGGAAATATTGTCATGATTTTATTTTCCCAATTGACATGATTTGGCGCGTTCCGCATCGTTAAGGGCACAGGCTTCTCCAGCAGGGGAAATTCATTTGTCCTCACCCATCATCAAGGTCGACGCCATTTCGAAGAGCTTCGGCTCGTTCAAGGTACTGGACGGCCTGTCGATGCAGGTCATGCCCGGCGAGAAGCTGGCGCTGATCGGCCCGTCCGGCTCGGGCAAGACGACGATCCTGCGCATCCTGATGACGCTGGAGAAGATCGACGGCGGCCATATCCAGATCGATGGCGAGCAGCTCTACCACATGGAGCGCAACGGCCAGCTGCTGCCCGCCGACGAGCGGCACCTGACCAAGATGCGGCAGAAGATCGGCATGGTCTTCCAGCTGTTCAATCTGTTTCCGCACAAATGCGTCATGGATAACGTCACGCTGGCGCCGATGCTGACCAAGGGCACGCCTCGCGCCGCCGCTGAAAAGCGGTCCATGGAACTGCTCGACATGGTCGGCATGGCTGACAAGGCGAAGTCGATGCCGGCGCAGCTGTCCGGCGGCCAGAAGCAGCGCGTGGCGATTGCCCGTGCGCTGGCATTGTCGCCGAAGATCATGCTGTTCGACGAGGTGACGTCGGCCCTCGATCCGGAGCTGGTCGAGGAGGTGATGAATGTCATGCGCAAGCTCGCCGCAGAGACCGACATGACCATGCTGCTGGTCACCCACGAGATGGGCTTTGCCCACGACTTCGCCGACCGCGTGCTGTTCTTCGACCGCGGCAAGATCGTCGAAGAGGGCAAACCAGACGAGATTTTCCGCCATCCAAAGCAGGAGCGCACGCAAGGCTTCCTGAAGAAGATCATCGCGGCCGGACATCGTGTCTGACCGCTTTGCGGGGCGGAAGACCGCCCCAGACAAAACCAAGAAGACAACAAGGAGTTGGGAACAATGAAGAAACTTGGCATTCTGGCCGGCGTCGCCGGTCTCGCACTGACGGCGGTGCTCGCCGCGTCGAGCACCGGTTCGGCCGATGACAGCAAGCTCGAGCAATTGAAGGCGCAGGGCTTTGCCCGCGTCGCGATCGCCAACGAGCCGCCCTATACGGCGGTCGCCGCCGACGGCAAAGTTTCGGGTGCGGCGCCCGACGTGGCGCGCGAGGTCTTCAAGCGTCTCGGTGTTGCCGACATCGTCGCTTCGATCTCCGAATATGGCGCGATGATCCCCGGCCTGCAGGCCGGCCGCTTCGACGTCGTCACCGCCGGCCTGTTCATGAAGCCGGAGCGTTGCGCGGCGGTCGTCTATTCCGAGCCGGTGCTGTGCGACGCCGAGGCGATGCTGGTGAAGAAGGGCAATCCGAAGGGCTTCAAGAGCTACGAGGACGTCGCCAAGGACACGTCAGCCACCATTGGCGCGCCCGGTGGCGGCACGGAGGAGAAGCTGGCGCTCAACGCCGGCGTGCCGCGCGAGCGCGTCATCGTCGTGCCGGACGGCCAGAGCGGCCTGAAGATGCTGCAGGACGGTCGCATCGATGCCTATTCGCTTCCCGTCCTGTCGATCAACGACCTCGTCAAGAAAGCCAACGATCCGAACCTCGAAGTCATCGCCCCGGTGGTCGGCGCGCCGGTCTATTGCGACGGCGCCGCCTTCAAGAAAGGCGATGAGGCCCTGCGCGACGCCTTCGATGTCGAGCTCGCCAAGCTGAAGAAATCCGGCGAGTTCGCCAAGATCGTCGAGCCCTACGGCTTCTCGGCCGCAGCCGCGATGTCGACCACGCGGGACAAGCTCTGCGCGGCGAAGTGATTTTTCCTTCTCCCCGTTCAACGGGGAGAAGGTGGCCCGAAGGGCCGGATGAGGGGCGGCGCCAAGTTCTGTTATGCTAGCGCTGCCCCTCATCTGCCTGCCCGTCCTCCGCAGCAGCTGCGCTGCAGCTTCGGAGGGTGGACTGGCATCTTCTCTCCGTGAACGGGGAGAAGGAAGCTAACCGCCAACGTTGGAACCCGAATGACCCAGTGGTCCGGCTACCTCGGCCTGATATTGCAGGGAGCGCTTGTCACCATCGAGCTGACGCTGATGGGGTCGGTGCTCGCCCTGATCATGGCCTTCCTCGCCGGCATGGGCCGCGTGTCGCGCTTCTTTGCGCTGCGCTGGCTGGCCACCGCCTATATAGAATTCTTCCGCGGCACCTCGATCTTCGTGCAGCTGTTCTTTGCCTATTTCGTGTTGCCGTTGATCGGCCTCGAACTGACCCCCCTGCAGGCGGGTGTGCTGGCGCTGGGCCTCAATGTCGGCGCCTATGCGGCCGAGGTGGTACGCGGCGCCATCCAGTCGGTCGGCCGCGAACAATATGAGGCCTGCATCGCGCTCAACCTCGGCCGCTGGCAAGGCATGCGCCATGTCATCCTGCCGCAGGCGCTGCTGGTCATGCTGCCGACCTTCGGCAACAATGCCATCGAACTGCTCAAGGCGACCTCCGTGGTGTCGCTGATCTCGCTCGCCGATCTCACCTTTCAGGCGCAGGTCGTGCGCTCGCAGACCGGTAACACGCTGGCGCCGTTCACCACCATCCTGATCATCTATTTCGCCCTGGCGCTGATCATCTCCTGGGGCGTGCGTTCATTGGAACGCCGCATGGCGCGCGGCCTCGACGGGGTGCGCGTCTGATGGATTGGGACTGGAACTTCGTCTGGGAGATCCTGCCGACGCTGATCCAGGGCGTGAAGATCACCATCCTGGCAACGCTGCTCGGCTCCGTGCTGGCCGCTGTCGTGGGTCTGGGCATCGCGCTAGCACGACGCTCGCCCAACAAGGCGCTGTCGCGCACCGTTGGTTGGGCGGCCGAATTCATCCGCGGCACGCCGCTTCTGGTGCAGCTCTATTTCATCTTCTACGTGCTGCCGGATTTCGGCATCCTGTTGCCGCCGCTGGTCGCCGGCGTCATCGGGCTCGGCCTGCACTACGGCACCTACACGGCGGAAGTCTATCGCGCCGGCATCGACAACGTGCCGCGCGGCCAGTGGGAGGCGGCCAAGGCCTGCAATCTGAGCGCCACGCAGACCTGGACCAACATCATCATTCCGCAAGCGATCCCACCGATGATCCCGGCGCTGGCCAATTATTTCATCGCGATGTTCAAGGAGACACCGCTGCTATCGGCAATCACCGTGCTGGAGCTGATGAACCAGGCAAAGAGCGTCGCCAACACCTACTATCGCTACATTGAGCCGATCACGCTGGTCGGCGCTTTCTTCCTCGTCATCAGCCTCTTCTCGGTCGTGCTGCTGCGCTGGCTGGAACATCGCTACGGCAAGATCGAAAGGTAATTCTCAAGATGAAACCGCTGCCCGAAATCAGGCTGATGCCGACAAGGCCGGCGCTCGATGCGCGCCCGCTGGAAAAGCGCGTCGGCCTGATCATCCTTGCCACCGACCACACCAGCGAACCGGATTTCCGCCGCATGGTGGCGAGCGAGCGCATCGGCGTCTATGTCGCGCGCATTCCCTACAAGAATCCGACGACGCCGGAAAACCTTCGCAAGATGCAGCCGGAGCTGGCGGCGGGCGCCGCGCTGATCCTGCCAGACGAGCCGCTCGACGCGATCTGCTACTCCTGCACCTCGGCCTCGGTGGTGATTGGCGACGCCGAGATCGAGGCGGCGATCCAGTCTGCCAAGCCGGGTGTTCCTGTGGTCACGCCGCCCATGGCAGGCGTGCGCGGGCTGAAGGCGCTGGGTGCCAAGAAGATCAGCATCCTCACCCCTTACACCGTAGAAACCTCCAGACCGATGGCGACGTATTTCGCCGAGCGCGGCTTTGAGATCGTCAGCTTCACCTGCCTCGGCTTCGAGGACGATCGCGAGATGGCGCGCATTGCGCCGGCAGCGATCGCCGACCTGGCTCGTGAGGCGACGAATGCGCAGGCCGATGCACTGTTCGTGTCCTGCACCGCATTGCGCGGAGCGCTCGCGGTTCCCGGGATGGAACAGGCGATCGACCGCCCGGTCGTCACCAGCAATCAGGCCAGCGCCTGGAATTGTTTGCGGTTGTGTGGCGACGGGACGTCGCATCCCGAATTTGGCCGTCTGATGACGCTGCCTTTGCCGCGCGATTGACGATCATGACGACAGTCACCCTTAACGATATTCGTGCCGCCCGGGAGCGAATTGCCGGCAAAATCGAACGCACGCCGACAGGGTTATCTCACAGCCTTTCCGAACGACTGGGCATCCCCGTCCACCTCAAGCTTGAACACCGCCAGACCACCGGCAGCTTCAAGCTGCGCGGCGCCTCGAATGCCATTGCTTCGCTGAGCGCCGAGGAGAAGGCGCGCGGCGTGGTCGCGGCGTCGACCGGCAATCATGGCCGTGCGCTGGCCCATGCCGCGAAGCTCGAAGGCATGCGTGCGGTGATCTGCATGTCGCGACTGGTGCCGGGCAACAAGCTCGACGAAATCCGTCGGCTTGGCGCGGATGTCCGCATCATCGGCAACAGTCAGGACGAGGCGCAGCAGGAGGTCGAACGGCTGGTGGCGCAGGAGGGACTGGTGATGCTGCCGCCCTTCGACCACCCGGCCATCATCGCAGGGCAAGGCACGCTCGGACTGGAGATGATCGAGCAGGTCCCGGATGCCGCTCTCGTCCTGGTGCAACTCTCCGGTGGTGGACTCGCCTCGGGCATCGCCGCCGCCGTCAAGGGCGTCAGCCCCGGGACAAAAATCATCGGCGTTTCGATGGCGCGTGGTGCTGCGATGAAGGCGAGCCTGGATGCCGGTCGCCCGGTCGAGGTGGAAGAACTGCCGACGCTGGCGGATTCGCTCGGCGGCGGCATCGGTCTCGGCAACCGGCTGACCTTCGCCATGTGCCGCGATCTGCTCGACGACGTCATCCTGCTCAGCGAGGACGAGATCGCCGCCGGCATCCGCCATGCCTATGAACAGGAGCGCGAGATCGTCGAAGGCGCCGGCGCGGTCGGCATCGCCGCGCTGCTTGCCGGGAAGGTCAAGGCGACCGGGCCGGTGGTCGTTCTTCTCTCGGGCCGCAATATCGACATGAACACGCATCGCAAGATCGTCTGGGGTGACGCAATCGCGGAGCGCGCGGCATGAAAACTCTCCCACGCCGAATTCCCGCCCACCCCCCTCTGTCCTGCCGGACATCTCCCCCGCAAGGGGGGAGATCGGCAGCTTCGATGCGGTCGCTGTTCTTGCTGCGCTGGAGATTGGCGAAGGCAGGAGTGCAGTCCAATCTCCCCCCTTGCGGGGGAGATGGCCGGCAGGCCAGAGGGGGGGGTGACGGAACACTATCCTTCGCAGTGCGCGCCTTCGCGGAGCGCGTCGCATGAGCCGGATGACGATCCTCACCGAGAAGGAACTGCGCACAATCGTGACGCTCGATCTCGACGCGGTCGCCTGCGTCGAAAACGCTTTCCGCGCGCTCGCCACATTGCCGCTGGCGATGCCGCCGATTCTGCGGTTGGACATTCACGAGCAGCGCGGCGAGGTGGATGTGAAGTCCGCCTATGTGCCTGGAATAGACGGTTTCGCCGTCAAGATAAGCTCCGGCTTCTTCGATAATCCGAAGCTCGGTCTGCCCAGCGGGGGCGGCATGATGGTGTTGCTCTCGGCAAGAACCGGTGTGGTCGAGGCGCTGCTGCTGGACAATGGCTATCTCACAGATGTCCGCACCGCTGCTGCCGGCGCCGTCGCGGCGAAGCATCTGTCGCGGCCGGATTCGTCCGTCGCCGCAATCTTCGGCGCCGGCGTGCAAGCCGGGCTGCAACTCGAAGCACTCATGTTGGTGCGGCCGATCGCCGAGGCACGTATCTGGGCGCGCGATGCGGTCAAGGCGCAGACGGCCGCAGGCGCGCTGCGCGAAAAGCTCGGCATTCTCGTGCGCGCCGAGCCGGATGCAGCCAAAGCAACCATCGGCGCCGACATCATCGTCACCACCACGCCGTCGACCGAGCCGCTGATCAAGGCCGGCTTTGTCGTTGCCGGGCAGCACATCACCGCCATGGGCTCGGATGCCGAACACAAGAACGAGATCGCGCCGGCGATCCTGCGCATGGCCGATCTCTATGTCGCCGACAGCGCCAAGCAGACACGGCGTCTGGGAGAACTGCATCACGCCATCGCATCGGGCGTGATGGGAGCCGATGCCGCGGTCACCGAACTCGGCCAGATCATCGCCGGCGAACGGCACGGAAGGCGCTCACCCAGCGATATCACCATTGCCGACCTCACCGGCACCGGCGTGCAGGATACGGCGATCGCCACGCTCGCTCGCGACCGGGCGCGGGCGGCCAATGCCGGAACCATTTTTGAAAGCTGATGCTGGCCGCAAGGCCCAACAAACGAGGACCAAGAACAATGCAACCGAACCTGAAATTCTCGCGCGCCGAATTTGCGGATCGCCTCGCCAAGACGCGGAAAGCCATGGAGGTGAAGGGCGTCGATCTCCTGGTTGTCAGCGACCCCTCCAACATGGCCTGGCTGACCGGCTACGATGGCTGGTCGTTCTATGTGCACCAAGCAGTGATTGTGCCCCCATCGGGCGAGCCGGTCTGGTACGGCCGCGGCCAGGATGCCAATGGCGCCAAGCGCACCGCCTATCTCGCGCATGACAACATCGTCGGCTATGCCGACCACTACGTGCAGTCGACCGAGCGCCACCCGATGGATTTTTTGGCCAGCGTGCTTAGTGATCGCGGCTGGGGCAAGCTGACCATCGGCGTCGAGATGGACAATTACTGGTTCTCGGCTGCCGCCTTCGCCGCGTTGCAGAAGCACCTGCCCAACGCCCGCTTCGTCGACGCGACAGCGCTGGTCAACTGGCAGCGCGCGGTGAAGAGCCCGACTGAAATCGACTATATGCGCAAGGCGGCCCGCATCGTCGAAGCCATGCACCAGCGCATCGTCGACAAGATCCAGGTCGGCATGCGCAAATGCGATCTGGTCGCCGAGATCTACGATGCCGGCACGCGCGGCGTCGACGGC
>NZ_JAMYQZ010000073.1:0-30423 GCF_040321145.1 Mesorhizobium sp. M0514 | reverse complement strand
GGCCATGGGTCTCGGCATGGGCGTCTATGGTGCCGGCAGGAGCTATCTCTCGCTCGGCTCCGGCGTCGTCAGCGGCTGCTATTCCGGCACGGTCACCACATCGGACGCGTTTCGCACGCTGGTCTCGCCGACCGGCTCCGGCTTCATGCTGGAAACCGTGCTGCGCTCGGGCATGCAACTGGTCGACTGGATCGTGCGCACCACCGGCGCGTCTTCCGCGGCAGAACTGGAGAAGGGTGCGGTCGATGTTGCGGCCGGCGGCGACGGTCTTTTGGTCATGCCCTATTGGGCCGGCGTCATGAGCCCCTATTGGGATGGCGCGGCTCGCGGCGCCGTTGTTGGCCTGTCGCTCGACCATGAGCCCAGGCATCTCTTCCGCGCCACGCTGGAAGGCATCGCTTTGGAGCAGGCCATCGCCAGCGAGGCGATGGAGGCCGAAAGCGGCGGCAAGCCGGGAGAGATGATTTCCGCTGGCGGCGGCACCAATTCGGCGCTGCTGATGAAGATCATGGCCAGCGTGCTGGAGCGGCCGCTGTTCGTGTCGCCGGTCAACGAGGCGGCGGCCCTTGGCGCGGCCATGCTGGCGGCTTCGGCGATCGGCTGGTTCGCCTCGGCGGAAGACGCCGCCAAGGCAATGGCGGCGGCGCCGGCCAGGCGTGTCGATCCGGATATGACGCTGGTGCCGGCTTACCGGGCGCGCAAGGCGATCTACCGCGACCTCTATCACGCGACACGCGACATCCACGCGCGGCTCGGTGCGATCTGAGTTCAAGCGCAGCTTGCCTGCGTGAGGCTCCCATGCCCAACCTGCCCAGCTTGCCGATTTTGCGTCCTGCCCGGCCAATGCTAGACTCATCGGGCTCATGAAAGCAGTATTTCACCTTGCCGCCCTGCCCTGGATTGTCGCGCTTGCGGCAGCTCCGATGACGGCGCGTGCGCAGGACGAGCCGCCCTTCGAGGTCACGCTCGACATGGACAAGGACGGCAGGATGGATCGGGCCGCGATCGCGGCGGATTCCGACAGCGGGCTGGCGGATCTCTCGATCTATCTGGCTGCCGGCGAAGGAAAGCTCGATCCTTCGCGCAAGCCTGACTTTGTCAAAAAGGCGCTGACGCAGGACCGTATTCTCGGGCTCGAAAGCAAGGGTAAGGGATCGCTTGTCGTCACCTCGTGCTTCGGCTGCGGCGCCAACAAATCATGGGATACAACGCTGACCATCGTCTGGCGCGGCGGTAAATTCCTTGTCGCCGGCTACAGTCGCGACTGGGACTGGAATGTGCAGAAAGCCGACGGCTCGGTCGAGACGACGCTGGGCGGTTGCGACATCAATTTTCTCACCGGCAGAGGCGTTGCCTCAAAGGACCTAGACGACGGCAAACCGGTCGCGGGAAAATTCGTGCCGATCGCACTGGCCGACTGGTCGGACGACAATCGTCCGGAGCCCTGCGAATTCTGACCGACGCCGGACAGCGCTCAACGGTTGAGCAGGCCTTTGGCCGCATCTTCATCGGTAATGAGCACCGAAATCCTGGTGTTGGCGAGCGCCGCGCGCATGACGGCGACCTTCTCCTGACCGCCTGACACCAGGATGATGCTCGGAATATCGGACAGATCCTGCAGCGGATAGGCGCAGACGCGGCGGTTGACCTCATGGTCGACAGAGTGGCCCTCGGCGTCGATGAAATGGCACAAGAGGTCGCCGACCGCGCCGGCCGCCTGCAATTCCTCTAGTTCGCTCGGTTTGATGAAGCCGTAATTGGCGATCGGGCTGTCCTTGGAAAACGAGCCGACGCTGAGCACGGCGATGTTGGCGCGGCGCGCGCGGAAGACGACATCCTGAACGCTGCGCTGGCTCATGAAGGCATCGCGCTGTTCCGGCTTGTCGGCATAGACCGGCACCGGCAGCAGGAAACATTCAGCGCCGATCTTTTCGGCGAACTCCCAGGCGCTTTCGGTCGGGTTGAGCGGCTGCGCGTGGGTGAGGCCGCCGAGCATCGAGACAACCGTCGTCCTGGCGATCGGCCGCCTCGGCAGTTCGTTGATGGCGAATTTCAGGGTGCGACCCCAGCCCAGCGCAATGACGTCGCCGGCATTCACATTGTCGGCGAGATAGGCGGCAGCCGCGTGGCCGATCATCAGCGGCGCGTTGCTGCGATCAGCGGCTGATGGCACCACGACCGCCTGGCTGAGCCCGAAACGCTGCTTCAGGCTCTCCTCGAGCTGCACGCATTCGACGACACTGTCGCGAATGCGGAACTGCACGATGCCCTCCTCTCGCGCAGCGGAGAGAATGCGGTGCACCTTGATGCGGCCGACGCCAAGAATCTCGGAGATGCGCTCTTGCGTCAGACCTTCGACATAGTAATGCCAGGCGGCCCGGGCCTTGAGCTCGGCATCGGGGAAGCGCGAGGCCTTCTCGTTTTCGACGGTCGCCATCTTTTGCCCTCCCGCGGCAGATTTCGGAAATCTTTCCGCAAGCGCCGCCCCCTGGCCTTCCCTAGGACAAACCGCCCTGTGGCGCAAACCACCGCCGAATGGCGCAACGGCTCTTGACAATTTTCTAATGAACAGTTTAGCTGAACAAAATTGCATATCAAAGATAAATTGTTCACAGGGAGGTGCCTGGTGAACAAGAGCGGACGGCAGGCCATCGCCGTTTCGCTGACGGAGGAGACGAAGTGGCCGTGAGTAATGATGCAAGCGAGTCGAAGGCTGGCGAGTTGAAAGCCGCGCCCGGCACTCAAGGTGCGACGGCCGCGAAGCTGTCGGCGCTGTTTGCCGGAACCATGGGGCCGCTGATCGGGCTGCTGCTGCTTTGCCTGGCGCTGACGCTGACCACCGACACGTTCCTCACCGTGCGCAACATCCTCAACGTACTTGACCAGATCACGGTGCTCGGCATCATGGCAATCGGGATGACGCTGGTGATCCTGATCGGCGGCATCGATCTCTCGGTCGGCTCGGTGCTGGCGCTGGCCGCCATGGTGATGGGCTTTGTCTCCCATCCCGACTATCTCAATCTCGGCCTTGCGGCCGGCGTCGTTGCAGCACTGGTCGTCGCCGGCCTTTGCGGACTGGTGTCCGGCCTGCTGGTGACCGTTACCCGGCTGCCGCCGTTCATCGCGACGCTGGCGATGATGTCGGTGGCGCGCGGCCTTGCCAACATGATCACCGACGGCTCGCAGATCGTCGGCTTTCCCGACTGGTTCACCAGCCTGTCAATCATCCGCCATTTCGGCTTCCTGTCGGTCACAGTCGGGGTGATGATGGTGCTGGCGATCGTCTTCGCCATCTTCCTCAACTACCGCGCCACCGGCCGCAGCCTTTACGCCATCGGCGGCAGCGCCGAGGTGGCGCGGCTCTCCGGCATTCCGGTGAAGTCGCTGACCAACTGGGTCTATGCCATCTGCGGCGTGCTTGCGGGTCTTGCAGGCATTGTGCTCGCCGCGCGGCTGGATTCGGTGCAGCCGAGTTCCGGCCTGGGCTATGAACTCGACACCATCGCGGCGGTGGTGATCGGCGGCGCCAGCCTCTCGGGCGGCGTCGGTTCGATCGGCGGCACAGCGGTCGGCGTGCTCATCATCGGCGTGCTGCGCAACGGCCTCAATCTGCTCGGCGTCTCGCCCTTCATCCAGCAGGTGGTGATCGGCGTGGTGATCGCGCTGGCCGTCGCCAGCGACACCTGGCGGCGCAGGGCGCGATAGAGAGCGGGGCACAATTGAGAATTCGCCCGGAACGTCCGGGCGATAGACGGATCGGTCGATCCGAAACTGGGATGTTCCAAGGGGCGCGATGCGCTGGCGGGACAGTTTGACTATCAACGGAGGAAACACATGCTGACCAAACGTTCATTGCTGCTTGCCGCGGCCGCCATCATTCCGCTGCTCGGGCTGACCGACATGGCCTCGGCCAAGGAGGCCAAGAAGCTTGGCCTCGCCGTGGCCAATTTGCAGGCCGACTTCTTCAACCAGATCAAGCAGTCGGTCGAAGCCTACGGCAAGGAAAAGGGCATCGAGATCGTCACCGTCGACGCCAAGGGCGATTCGGCAACGCAGGTCAGCCAGGTACAGGATTTGATCACGCAGAACATCGACGCGCTGATCTACATTCCGGCCGGCGCCACAGCCGCCACCGTGCCGACCAAGACCGCCAAGGCTGCCGGCATCCCGGTCGTCAATGTCGACCGCAACGCCGACGGCGCGCCCGGCGACACCTTCATCGCCACCAACAGCGTCGCCTCGGCGCAGGCGGTGTGCGACTACATCGCCAAGCAGGCCGGCGGCAAAGGCGAACTGATCATCATCCACGGCCAGAAGGGCACCACGCCGGAAGTGGATCGCTCGAAGGGCTGCGGCGAAGCGCTCAAGGCCTATCCCGATATCAAGGTGGTCGGCGAATTGTGGAGCGAAGGCTGGCACCAGGACGAAGGCTTCAAGCTGACGCAGGACCTGCTGCAGTCGCATCCCGACGTCTCCATTGTCATCGGCCAGGCCGATGCGCTGGCGCTGGGTGCGGCGCAGGCAGTCAAGGTCGCCAATCCCGGCCACAAGGTCTGGGTCGCCGGCTTCGATGGCGACGTGGCCGCGCTCAAGGCGCTGAAGGACGGTGTGTTCGACGTCACCGCGACGCAGCAGACGCAAGGCATGGGCCGTCTCGCCGTCGATGCGGCGATCAAGCTGGTGGCCGGCGAAAGCGTTCCGGCCGAGCAGCTGCAGGATGCGACGCTGACCACCAAGGACAATGTCGAGCAGTTCATCGCCAAGCATCCGTAACGAACGGCACCGCTTAAGAGAGCACCACGATGTCTCCTGATCCTCGCCACAGCGAAAGCCCGCACAACGGGCTCTTCGTCAACGGCCTTTGCAAGAGCTACGGACCGGTCCAGGTCCTGGCCGATGCAAGCTTTGAGGTGCGGCCGGGCGAGGTCGTGGCGCTGCTCGGCGAAAACGGCGCCGGCAAGTCGACGGTGTCCAACATCATCGCCGGCTCGACCCGGCCCGACGCGGGCACCATCACCTGGCGGGGGAAGCCCTATTCCCCCGCCTCGCCCGCCGCCGCCATCGATGCCGGCGTCGGCATGATCCACCAGGAACTGAAGTTGCTGCCGGACCTGTCGGTGGCAGAGAATGTCTATGTCGGGCGCCTGCCGATGCGCGGCGGCCGCATCGACCGCGCAGCGATGAACGCCAAGGCCTCGGCGCAGTTGAAGCGGCTTGGCCTCGACGTCTCGCCCGAGCGCAAGGTGGGCACGCTGCGCATCGCCGCCCAGCAGCAGGTCGAGATCGCCAAGGCGCTGACGCTGAATGCCGAATTGCTGATCTTCGACGAACCGACCGCAGCGCTTGGCGGCGAGGAAACGGAGCTTTTGTTCCAGCAGATCCGCAAGCTCAAGGCGGAAGGCATGTCCTTCATCTATATCAGCCATCGTCTCGACGAGATCGCGCAGATTGCCGACCGCGTGGTGGTGATGCGCGACGGACGCATCGTCGCCCGCCACGAGCGCGCCGATATTCCCGTGCGCACAGTGGTGGAGCAGATGGTCGGCCGCTCGGTCGAGCGGATGTTCCCGCATCTGTCGCCGCCGCGCGAGGAGACGCTGCTCGAGGTCGACAACCTGTCTTCGCCGGAGAAAAGTTTCAACAACGTTTCCTTCTCGGTCAAAGCAGGCGAGATCCTAGGCATTGCCGGGTTGATCGGCGCCGGCCGCACCGAACTGGTGCGGGCGATCGCCGGCGCCGATCCGATCTCGTCGGGCTCGGTGCGCGTTGCCGGCAAACCGGTGCATCTCAGCGGGCCGGCGGCAGCCATCAAGGCCGGCGTCGTGCTGGTGCCGGAAGACCGCAAGGCGCAAGGCGTCGTGCTCGACCAGACCATCGGCGAGAATTTGGCGTTCGGCAATTTCGACCATGTCGCGCCGAAGGGCTGGGTGTTTCCGAAGGCGGTGCAGAAATTCGCCGAAGCCTGCATCGCAAGGCTCGGGGTCAAGGGCAAACCTGGCCAGGCGGTCAGCAAGCTTTCCGGCGGCAACCAGCAGAAGGTGATCATTGCCAAATGGGTGTCGCGGCCGCCGAAGGTGTTCATCCTCGATGAACCGACGCGCGGCATCGATGTCGGCGCGCGTGCGGCTATTTACGACGTGATCGCCGACCTCGCCCGCTCCGGCATGGCGGTGGTGGTGGTCAGCTCCGACCTCGAGGAGGTGCTGGGGCTGTCGCACCGCGTGCTGGTGCTGAGCCGCGGCCGCCAGCGCGGCATTCTCGGCCGCAGCGAGGCCAGCAATGTCGCGGTGATGGAACTCGCCACGAGCTGAGGACAGGAGTCGGAACAAAGCGCAGCAGGTGGTATCCTCCCAAGGACCGGACCGCGCGGGGCGCCAGCAAAGACTGGCGCCCCTTCATTTCAGGAGGGGGAACAACATGAAACTATTCGATCTCAGCGGCGACGTAGCGCTGGTAACAGGCGCCGGCAGCGGCATCGGGCAAGCGATCGCCATTGGATTGGCCGAAGCCGGCGCCGATGTCGTCTGTTTCGGCCACACCTCCAAGGGCGGGCTGGACGAGACGGCGCACAAGATTTCGGCACTTGGCCGCAAGGCGCTGGTGCTGACCGGCACGGTGACGTCGGAGGCCGATCTCGCGTCAGCGATCGAGCGCACCGAGAACGAACTCGGCGCGTTGACCATCGCCGTCAACAATGCCGGCATCGCCGGGGCCGAGCCGGCCGAGACGCTGCCGCTGGAGACGTGGCAGAAAATCTACGACGTCAATGTCAGCGGCGTGTTCCTGTCCTGCCAGGCCGAAGCGCGCGCCATGCTTTCACGACGCAAGGGCTCGATCATCAACATCGCCTCCATGTCGGGTTCGATCGTCAATCGCGGCCTGACCCAGGCGCATTACAATTCGTCGAAGGCGGCGGTCATCCACATGTCGAAAAGCCTCGCCATGGAATGGGCCGATCGCGGCCTGCGCGTCAATGTGGTGAGCCCAGGCTACACGCTGACGCCGATGAACAAGCGGCCGGAGGTCGCCGAACAGATCAAGATCTTCGAACGCGACACGCCCATGGGGCGCATGGCGACGCCGGAAGAGATGGTCGGCCCGACCGTGTTCCTGGCCAGCCGCGCCGCGAGTTACGTCACCGGCATCGACCTGATCGTCGATGGCGGCTTTGTCTGCTGGTAGGAGAAGAAAAGTGCAGAAGCGTTTTGAAGGCAAGACTGCTGTGATCACCGGAGCCAGCGGCGGCATCGGCGCGGCGATGGCGAAGCGCTTCGCCGCGGAAGGTGCCGCGGTCGTGGTCAGCGCCATCGATGCCCGCGTCGAAGAGGTTGCCGCCAGCCTGAAAGCCGCGGGCGCCAAGGTCGCGTCGATGCGCATGGACGTTACCAGGAAGGATGAGGTCACAGCGCTTTACGATCTCGCCGAGAAGGAATTCGGCCGTGTCGACATTTCGGTGCAGAATGCCGGCGTCATCACCATCGCCCGGATCGAGGCAATGACCGAAGCCGAGTGGGACAAGGTGATGGCCGTCAACACCAAGGGCGTGTTCCTGTGCTGCCAGGAAGCGATCGCGCGCATTCGCAAGCATGGCGATGGCGGCCGGCTGATCAACACGGCATCGGGCCAGGCGCGGCAGGGTTTCATCTACACGCCGCACTATGCGGCGTCGAAGTTCGGCGTCGTCGGCATTACCCAGAGCCTGGCCAAGGAAGTGGCCAAGGAAAAGATCACCGTCAACGCCATCTGCCCCGGCATCATCGACACGGACATGTGGGCCTATAATGACGCAGCGTGGGGCAAGCTGATGGGTGACTACAAGCCCGGCGAGCTGATGGCCGAATGGGTGAAGAACATCCCGATGGGCCGCGCCGGCAGCGGCGAGGACGTGTCCGGCCTAGTCAGCTTTCTCGCCAGCGACGACGCCACCTACATCACCGGCCAAACCATCAATGTCGATGGCGGCCTGATCATGTCGTGAAGTCCGCTCCGGCGGTTGGCAATCGACCAGTCTGAAATTCGGCGCAGCACAGGGCATCAGCCGTTGCGCCGCATGAACGTTGGTATATATAATTTCATCTCATGAAACGGCCTTGGCGGGGATGGGGCTCGCCGGCCGAGACCATGGGACCTTGATGGCTCGCACGTCTGAGAGCGCCGCTGGAGCGGCGATCGATCTGTTGACGATTGCTCACGCAGCAATCCATCCGATGCCATGACGCGGGCCCGCCCGGCATCACATAAACACCAAGTCGAGCAACCATTTCGCCTGCGCAAGTTGCGGCCGCGCCACTGGCTTGGTGCGAACGAGCTTGCGTAACGACCCGCCTTTCCAACACAATCAAGAAAAGACGCAAGAAGGGAACGATCAAGAAATTTCCACATGGTTTGACAGGAGAACAAGCATGTCATTTCGCAGTGTGATTTCGAACCTATCAATGGGAGCCTTGGCGCTTGCCACCGCAAGTGCGCTTACATCACCGGTCCACGCAGCAGCACCTGAATCCAACGACCCGATCAAGATCGCGCTGTTCGACTGGACCAGCGTCAACCTCAACGCCAAGATCCTTGGCGGTATCCTCGAAAAGCTCGGCTATACCGTCGAATATCCGACCGCCGACTACCTCTCCAGCCTGACCACCGGTCTCACCAATGGCGACCTCGATGTCGGCCTGGAGTTCTGGGACACGACGGCCGGCGAGGCGATGAAGGCTTCAGACGCCACCGGCCAGACCGAGCGGCTGGGCAAGCTCGGGCCGAAGGCCAAGGAGGAATGGTGGTTTCCCGAATATATGAAGGAGAAATGCCCCGGCCTGCCCAATTGGGAAGCGCTGAAGGACCCGAAATGCGCCGAGGCGTTCTCGACAGCGGAGACGGCGCCGAAGGGCCGCTATCTCGGCGGCCCGGTAACCTGGGAGGGTTTTGACGACGAGCGCGTCGAGGCGCTGAAGCTGCCCTTCACCGTCATCCATGCCGGCACCGACGCGGCGATGTTCGCCGAGTTGGACTCGGCCTATCAGCGCAAGGCGCCGATCATGCTGTGGATCTATTCGCCGCACTGGGCGCCGGCCAAGTACAAGGGCGAGTGGGTCGAATTCCCGGAGTATACGCCCGAGTGCTACACCGATCCGAAATGGGGCACCAACCCGGATGCCAAATATGATTGCGGCAAGCCGCATGGCGAGATCTGGAAATACTCCTGGTCCGGCATGAAGGACAAATGGCCGATCGCCTACAAGGTGACCAAGGCCTACACGATCGACACCGATGAGCTCAACAAGATGAGCGGCGAGATCGATCTTGGCGGCAAGACGCCGGAAGACGTCGCCGCCGCCTGGATCGCTGCCCACGAAGCCGACTGGAAAGCCTGGGCGCAGTGATCGCCTGACTGGAAGCCGGACCCGGCCTAGCGGCCGGGTCTTATCTCCATTTTCCAGAAGGACCATTGGATGACGGAAGCGACTGAACCGCAGGCAGTTGGCACGCCAAAGGATGCGCGGCCGATAAAGCTTGCCTGCCGCAACGTCTGGAAACTGTTCGGATCGAACGCGGCCAGCTTCATCCGCGAGCGTGACGGCAAGGCCAGCATGGCCGATGTCGCTGCCGCAGGACTGGTGGGTGCGGTGCGCGCCGTCGATCTCGAAATCCGCCAGGGCGAGATTTTCATCATTATGGGGCTGTCCGGCTCCGGCAAGTCGACGCTGGTGCGCTGCATGTCGCGGCTGGTCGAGCCGACCCACGGCAAGGTCGAATTCGAAGGCAACGATCTGCTCAAGATTTCCGATTCGGCGCTGATCGAACTGCGGCGCCATCGCATGGGCATGGTGTTCCAGAATTTCGCGCTGCTGCCGCATCTGAACGTGCTGGAGAACATTGCCTTCCCGCTGAGTATCCAGGGCCAGGACCGGCCGACGCGCGAAGCGAGAGCGCGGGAGGTGATCGATCTCGTGGGCTTACGCGGCCGCGAGCATTTCTATCCGCGCGAACTCTCCGGCGGCCAGCAGCAGCGCGTCGGCATTGCCCGCAGCCTCGCGACCAAGCCGGAGATCTGGTTCCTCGACGAGCCGTTCTCGGCGCTTGACCCATTGATCCGCCGCGAGATGCAGGACGAGCTGATGCGGCTGCAGACCATGCTGCACAAGACCATCGTTTTCATCACCCATGATTTCGACGAGGCGATCAGGCTGGCCGACCGCATCGCCATCATGAAGGACGGCGAGGTCATCCAGATCGGCACACCGGAGCAACTGGTGGTCAATCCGGCGACCGACTATGTCGCCGAATTCACCCGGGATGTCGACCGCGCCAAGGTGATTTCGGCGCGCAGCCTGATGCGTGCCCTGGATGGCTCCGAGCATGGCGGCACGGTTTCGCCCGACGCCAGGATCGCCAGCTTCTCGGCCAGCATCGTCGCTTCGGGAAAACCGTTCGCGGTGGTCAACGGCAGCGGCAAGTCGATCGGCGAGGTGACGCCGCAAGCCGTGATCGGACTGCTGGCCGGCATCGACAAGCAAAGAGCTGGCGCATGACGGTCACGGCAAGCGCCAGCGAAACGAGGCCGCCGGTTCAGCGCTGGCTGCTGATCTGGGCGCTGGCGCTGGCCGCCGTGCTGGTGGTATTCCTGCTGCAGGAGAGGCTGCCATGGGCGGTCGACTATCCGGCCGATGCGGTCGTTCCCGTCGCCGACTGGGTCAGTGCGCTGATGCGCTGGATCAAGTCGAACTTGTCCTGGCTGACCCGCTCGATCACCGCGGTGCTCGGCGTTCCCCTCGATTTCGCGCTCGACCTGCTGGCCAAGAATTTCAAGATTGGTCACGGTGCCGATGCCTATGTCCTGCCGCGCCTGTCCTGGATCGGCGTCTGCGTAGCCGCCTTCATCGCCGGGCACGCCGTGGGCGGTAGAAAACTCGGCATGCTGGTCGGCGGCTGCTTCCTCTACACCGCGCTGTTCGGCCAATGGACCAGCGCCATGCTGACACTGGCACTGATTTCCATCGCGGTGCCGTTCTGCATCGTCACCGGCCTGTTCGCCGGCATCTGGGCGTGGCGCAAGCCATGGGCCGAGCGGCTGATCATCTCCCCTGCCCTCGATTTGATGCAGACCATCCCGACCTTCGCCTATCTCATCCCGATGCTGCTCCTGTTCGGCAACAGCCCGGTCTCGGCGATGATCGCCACCGCCATCTTCGCCACGCCGCCCATGGTGCGAGCAACGATGCTGGGTCTGTCGCGGGTGCCCTCCGAGATCGACGATTTCTCAGAGATGGCCGGCTGCACGGCGCGGCAGAAATTGTGGCGCGTGCTGCTGCCGTCGGCGCGGCCGACACTGATGATCGGCGTCAACCAGGTGATCATGCTGGCGCTGAACATGGTGATCATCGCCTCGATGATCGGCGCCGGCGGCCTCGGCTATGATGTGCTGCTGGCGCTGCGTGCGCTGAAGGTCGGCGAAGCGATGGAAGCCGGGCTCGCCATTGTGGCGCTCGCAATCGCGCTCGACCGGCTGAGCCAGGCGATCGCGCATAAGCAGGCAAAAGGCCACGTTCAACGGCAGGTGAACCAGAGCGTTTGGCGGCGCTATCCCAATCTGTCGCTGGCCATCGCCATCCTGGTCGTGACGACGCTGCTCGGCCTGTTCGTACCGGCCTTCGCGGCGGTGCCGAAGGCGATCACCTTCACCACCGCGCCATTGTGGAAGGCGGCGGTGAGCTGGGTGACGATCAACTTCTTCGACGTGATCGAAGCGTTTCGCGTGGCGCTCATCCTCAATGTACTGAACCCGCTGCGCGCCTTCTGCGAAGGCTTTCCGTGGCTCGGCGCGGTGGCCCTGCTCGGCCTCGCCGGCTACCAGCTCGGTGGCCTGCGTCTCGCCGCCCTCGTCGCGGCGCTGACCGCATTCTGCGCCGTCACCGGCCTGTGGGAAAAGACCATGGCGACGGTTTATCTCTGCGGCATCTCGGCCTTCATCGCTTGCCTGATCGGCATCCCGATTGGCCTGATGGCCGCGCGCAGCGACCGCTTCGAAAAGATCGTCACGCCCATCATCGACACGCTGCAGGTGCTGCCGTCCTTCTGCTTCATCATTCCCGTGGTGATGCTGTTCCGGGTCGGCGACGTCACCGCCATGATCGCAACGGTGGCCTTCGCCGTGGTGCCGGCGATCCGCTACACCAATCACGGCATCCGGCAGGTGCCGCCGGCGCTGATCGAGGCGGCGAAGGTTTCCGGCTGCACGCCGCGCCAGACCTTCTTTCGGGTACAATTGCCACTGGCGCTTCCCGAAATCATGCTGGGCGTCAACCAGACGATCCTGATGGCGCTGGCGATGATCATCATCTGCGCCATGGTCGGCACACGCGACCTCGGCCAGGAAGTCTTCATCGCGCTGTCCAAGGCCGATTCCGGACGCGGCATTGTCGCGGGTCTCGCCATCGCTTTCATCGGCATCGTCGCAGACCGGCTGTTCAATGCCTGGACGGCGAAGGCGCGGGCAAGACTAGGATAATTGTTGAATGTCCAATCCCGGCGAACCGCCTTTTGCCGTACTCGTCTTCGACATGGCCAAGACCGGCGAGCCGGACGGGGAGCACGTAGTTTCGGGGTTTGAGACGCTGGGGGCGGCGACGGCCTATGCGATTGCGCGGGTTCGCGCCTCGGTGGAGGAATTGCGCAAGCCTGGCCTCACAGCCAACGAATTACGCCAGCTTTGGCACCTCTTTGGCGAAGACTGTTCGGTGCTGAACGCCGGAGTGCGCGGCAGCGATCTACTCGACGATTTCATTGCGACGCCGTCGATGCCGGCCGAATGCAACTGGCAAGTTCTCGCGCCAAGGCTGCGCCGCTTCCGCGCCTCGCTGCTGATCTCCAACGGCAACAACGAATCCGTCTGGGCGGGCGGCTTCTTTCGCTCGACCTACAGGCTGACGCGAGACGGCCTCCTCGAGCGCTTTGGCGACGACGCCATTGCCGCCTTCAAGGCCAAGGGGATCGAGCCGGCGGAGCCGACGAAGCTCATGGTCGCCAATTACTTCGAGCTTCCCGACCCGCCCTACCCGCCGCCAGGCGTGACGCTGCGATCCTGGAAGGTCGAGGTCGGTTTTGTCTGCCATGACGTGAAGTTCGGCGGCGACGCCGCCGGAATCTTCGCCTGGCCGCAAGAGCCCACCGACTGGGCGCTCAGAACCATGCAGTTCCTGCTGATGGCCGACATGATGGCCATGCGCGGCGATGGCCCCGACTGGGCCAACGACTGCGAGATACTAACCGCCAAGGTGACCGAGACGGAGGCGCCTCCCGACTATCCGCTGGATTGAAGTGATGATCATCACCTGCCCCGTGGCCGGCACACGCGATCTCGGCCAGGAAGTGTTGGTCGCACTGTCCAAAGTCGCGGCATTGTCGCGGGCTGGCAACAACCTGCCATCGACATCATCGCGGTCGGTCTTCGACCCCTGAGCCGCGAAAGCTCAAGCACGGCTCGGATAGACGGTTTCGCCTCTTCTGGAGTTCGCCTCTTCTGGAAATGGCAGGCCGCGCTCCAGCTCTTGACTTTGACGCATTTTCGCGCGGAAAGCTGCTTCATCCTCGACCAGCCTGAGCTTGCTGCCGAATGCCCGATCAGCGCAAACCGCCTTTTACTGTCGTCGTCTTCGACATGGCCAAAACCGGCGAGCATGTGGTTTCGGGGTTTGAGACGTTGGATGCGGCTACGTCCTACGCGATTGCTCGGGTTCGCGCCTCGGTGGAAGAGCTGCGCAAGCCTGGCATCGCAGCAGCCGAGCTCCGGCGGCACTGGCATATCCATGGTGAGGATTGCACGGTGCTGAACGCCAATGTGCGCGGCAGCGATCTGCTTGACGATTTCATCGCGACGCCGGGGACACCGGCCGAATGCGACTGGCGGGCGCTGGCGCCACGACTGCGCCGTTTCTACGCCGCTGTGAACGTCTTCAACAACGATGGCAAATCTATCCGGGTCAGCGGCTTTTTCCGCGCGACCTACCGGTTATGGCACGCTGGCCTGCTCGCACGATTTGGCGACGACGCCATCGCCTCCTTCAAAGCCAAAGGCATCACGCCGGCAGTGCCGACGAGAGTCTCGGTCGACCATCACTTCGAGCAGCCCGATCCGCCGCGCCCGCCGCTCAGCGATATCAGGCCGTTGCTGTCGTGGAAGGTCGAGATCGATTTCGGATGCACCGATGTGAGGTTCGGCGCCAAAACCGACGGCGTCTTCGCCTGGCCCGAGGAGCCGACCGGCCGGGCACTCAACGACATGACACATCTGCTGATGGCTGACAGGCTGTCTATGTACGGCACCGGCCCGGAGGGTGCCTATTATAGCGAATTGGTGTGGGTCAAGGTGACGGAGACCGATGCGGCTCCCGACTACCCTCTGAATTGAAACTGGGCCGGTGCCGGCGCATTGTTTTGCATCACGCCGACCTATTCCGCCGCCACGCCCTTCACCTGGAGATAGCTTTCCATCGAGTCGTCCAGCGCCTGCAGCCAGGGCGTATGGTGCAATGGCGCCATGGTGCCGGTCATCAACGAGCGGTAGGCGTGGTCGCGGAAGCTCATAATGTCTTCCGCCTTGTGGTGCTCCCACTCCATGAAGGTCTGGTTGACCGCCTCGACGTCGAAGCCGGGATAGTCGGTCTGGTCCATCAATTCCTTGGTGTAGTCGCCCTGGAACCAGATCATCTGCTCGGCGTCTTCCAGCGTCTCTTCGCGTGCCCGCCACTTGGCGCCGTGCTCGGCCATCGCCTGTACCGACGGCAGCTTGATACGGCCCATGATGACGTCGCGGGCGAACCAGGCCTGGGCGTCGAACATGTTGAAAGTGTAGAACTGGTCCTGCATGCCGATATAGGACAGTTTCGGGTTCTTCTCCCACACGACGCCCTCATAGAGCCCGTCCGGCCACATGCGATTGGCGGTCTTCAGTTTCAGCTCTTCCGTGAGGAACGGGAAGGAATGCAGGTAGCCGGTGCACAGGATGATGGCGTCGACGTCCTTGGTGGTGCCATCCTTGAAGTGCGCCGTCTTGCCGACGACCTTCTGCAGCAGCGGTACTTCCTTCCAGTTCTCCGGCCATTTGAACCCCATCGGTTTGGAGCGGTAGCTGGAAGTGATCGATCTGGCGCCGTATTTGTAGCACTGCGAGCCGATGTCCTCGGCAGAATAGGAGCGGCCGATGATCAGTATGTCCTTGCCCTTGAACTCCATGGCATCGCGGAAATCATGGCTGTGCAGGATACGGCCGTTGAACGTCGAAAAGCCTTCGAAATAGGGAACGTTGGGAACCGAGAAATGCCCTGAGGCAACGACGACATTGTCGAACTCCTCGGAGTAGGTGACGTCGTTCGTGCGGTCATGCGCGGTGACGGTGAATTTTCTCGTCTCGTCCGAGAAGGTCACCATGCGCACCGGACTGTTGAAGCGCACCCATTTGCGTAGGCCTGATTTCTCGACCCGGCCCTTGATGTAATCCCACAGCACCGCGCGTGGCGGGTAGGAGCCGATGGGACGGCCGAAATGCTCCTCGAATGTGTAGTCGGCGAATTCCAGGCACTCCTTCGGTCCGTTCGACCAGAGGTAGCGGTACATCGAGCCGTGGACGGGGTCGCCATGCTCGTCGAGGCCGGTGCGCCAGGTGTAGTTCCACAGGCCGCCCCAGTCGGACTGCTTTTCGAAGCAGACGATTTCGGGGATCTCGGCGCCCTTGTCGGCAGCCGACTTGAAGGCCCTGAGTTGGGCCAGACCGGATGGCCCCGCTCCAATGACGGCAATGCGCGTTTTCATGGCAGGCCTCCCGGTGTCATTCGATTTTTGGAATTGCTCTTACGAAACAAATTTCACTCACAGGACAGTAATTGCCTCTTGGATGCTGTCAACAGGCCTTGTGGAGAAACCGCGTTTCGCCCCAGCGGATTTCCGGAAACGGATGACGGCGCAAATCCGGTGCGGACACCATTCGACTTAACGGGCTTGCTGCGCGGTTGCGTTTCTGTATCGGCACCAAATATGTTCACCTGGAGTGAAATAATCATGGGATTCGGGGGCGAGATGGCGAAGACAAGTTCCGACTCCAAGACTGCTTCGACAAGGGCAAAGCCACCGGCGAAGGCATCCGTGGACGGGAAGACCATCCGCGCGCCGCTGACGCAGAACCCGCATGCCATTCGCGACACCCGCGAAAAAGTGCTGGAGGTGGCGATCGGGCGCGAGGTGCGCGCCTTCCGCAAGAAGCTCGGCATCACCGTCGCCGATCTCGCCGTCGCCACCGATATTTCGCTGGGCATGCTGTCGAAGATCGAGAACGGCATCACCTCGCCGTCGCTGACCACACTGCAGGCGCTGTCGAGGGCGCTCGGCGTTCCCGTCACCGCCTTCTTCCGCCGATTCGAGGAAGAGCGCAGCGCCGTCTTCGTCAAGGCCGGCGAAGGGCTAGATGTCGAACGCCGCGGCACCCGCGCCGGCCATCAATACAATCTGCTCGGCCATATCGGCTCCAACACCAGCGGCGTCGTCGTCGAGCCCTATCTGATTACGCTGACCGAGGATTCGGATGTGTTCCCGACCTTCCAGCATGAGGGCATGGAATTCCTCTATATGCTGGAGGGCGAGGTGGTGTACCGGCACGGCAGCAACCTCTATCCGATGAAGCCGGGCGACAGCCTGTTCTTCGACGCCGACGCGCCGCACGGGCCGGAGCAACTGACGAAACTTCCGATGCGGTATCTGTCGATCATTTGCTATCCGCAGAATAGCGCTGGGTAATCGGACCGCCGCAGCCCCCTCACCCGGATTGCCAAGGCCGAATTGCAAGAGCAATTCGGGGCAATCCGACCTCTCCCCGAGAGGAGAGGAGTCTGGCGTCAGCGCTGGCGATCTCTTCTCCGCTCGGGGAGAAGGTGGCCGCGCAGCGGCCGGATGAGGGGGCCTTTAGTCCGGCCCGAACCCCGGTGACGTCGCACTGCCATCATCCAGCTTCGACAGCCATTCCACCAATGTCGGCCGATACCGCGTCAGGCCCTTGTAGGTGGCCAGCTCTTCCGGCAAATCCCGGATCACCCGGTGCAGTCGTCTTGCCCATTTCGGCTGTGTCACCAGTTCGTCCATCTTGATGAGATAGCAGCGGATCGGGAAGACGATGCCGTTCGAGCGCGGCAGCCGCCAGAAGCTTTGCAGTTCGACGCGCAGATGCACCTTGTCGCCGACATTTTCGGGCGTCACCGTCGCGCGGTCCGGGCCCCATTTGTGGTAATTCTCCGGGCTGGTGTCGAGGCGCGGGTTGATGGTCATCGTCCAGTTGAGACGCCGCGCCGGCTTGCCCTGCTGGATGTTGGTGAGGAACTTCAGCGCCCTGACGAAAATCCCCTTCTCATGCGCCAGCGGCACCGGCGCGTGCCATTCGAAGAAATTCATGCCGATGTCGAAATCGAGCGACCAGTCGGCCTGGGTGGTGACCATGCCGGCGTCCATCCACAGATTGCCGTCGCGCTGATCGAGGATGCAGAAATCGCCCTGGCTCTGGCGGGTGATGTACTCCATCGGCCCGTAAGGCAGTGTCGAGGTGTCGCCGAAGGTGAAGGTGTCGTCGATGCCGAGCGGTCGGTTGATCCAGCGCCAGCGGTCGCCGTCGCGGGTCAGGGTGAAATGCTCGGGATAGCCAAGTGCCTGTTGCTCCATCAAAAGTTCGAGCAGGTCCCAGCCGGCCAGCGTCATATGCGGCAGCGACTGGCAGCGCAGCGGATCCTCGGCCAGCACCAAAGCGCGGTCCTGCATCTCGGCGACATAGTGCTCGTCGACGTCTATCAGGTTTTCCAGCACGCTGCCCTTAGGACCGACGACATGCGGCTCGATGTTGACCGCGTACATGTAGCTGTCTTCGTGGAACGGAAACGGAAACCGCCTGATGTGCTCCGGGCTGTTGTTGAAGGTGAAATCGTCGCGAAACGTTTCCTTGCGAAAGGTGATGCCCAAGCTCGCCTCCTATCTTTCCAGGACCAGCGACTTGCCTTCGAAGCGCGACACGCACGGCATGATCTTGCAGCCGGAACGGTGGTCTTCCTCACTCAGCCAGTGGTCGTTGTGGATGAACTTGCCGTCATGCGAGATGACGTTGGTCTCGCACTGGCCGCAGACACCGCCGCGGCAGAGATAGGGCGGATCGACGCCGGCGGCCTCGATCGCTTCGAGCAGGCTCTGCTGCTCGCCGACGCGGATGGTCTTGCCGCTGACGGCAAGTGTGACGTCGAACGGCAGGCCGGGCTGGGGTGCCGCGAAATGCTCGTAGTGCACGGTCTCCGCCGGCCAGCCGAGAGCCGCAGCGCGCTCGCGCACCCAGTTGATCATGCCGGTCGGGCCGCAGACATAGAGATGGGTGCCGAGCGGCTGCGAGGACAAGAGACGGTCGAGTTCGATGCGCTCGTCGCGGTCGTCCTGATAGAGCCGGACGCGACGGCCATAGCGCTCCTGCAGCACATCGGCATAGGTGCCGAGCGAGGCGGTGCGGCAGGTGTAGTGCAGCTCGAAATTGCCGCCGGACCCGGCGAGCTGCGCGGTCTGCGCCATGAACGGCGTGATACCGATGCCGCCGGCAAGCATCAGATGCTTCTTGGCCCTGAGGTCGAGCGAGAACAGATTGACGGGGTAGCTGACCACCATCTCCAGGCCGGGGTTGACGCTCCGGTGCATGAACAACGAGCCGCCGCGGCCGACATCGTCGCGGCGCACCGAGATGGTGTATTCGCGGGTGTCGAGCGGCGACCCCATCAGCGAATAGGGATTGAGCCTTGTGCGGTCGGCATCGCGCATCTCGACCACGACATGGGCGCCGCCGGAAAAGGTCGGCAAAAGCTCACCGTCACGGCGGCGGAAATGGAAGCGCGTCACCAGTTCGTTGACCGGGACGACGTCGCTGACGACGACATCGAGCTTGGTGGTGCCGGTGCTCATGGGAAGACCTCCTCGATGGGAGGTATCTCCGAGCGATCCTCGGCATTTATGCAGACGCCCTGGAATGCTGCCAGCCGTCGCGAATAATGATCGCGCACCAGAAGCAGCAGGCCGCAATGCGCGCAGGTGGCCGGCTGCGTCGTCACATTTTCGGTGATGCCTTTGCAATGCACGCACTGCATGCGCCGCGCCAATGAGCCGCGATGCTCGGTCTGCATGGAGGTATGATCGATGCCGGCTTCGAGCGCCACCTGCATGGCCTGGCCGATCAGCCCTTCGGTGCCGGCGAGATAGAGGCGCAGGCCCATATGCGCGTTGGCAAGCGTCTGCTTCAGCCGGGGCAGCAGGCTGGCGAAGGTTGGCGCGACATGAAATTGCGCGGACTTCAGTGCCTCAAGAGCGGCAACGTGCTTGCCGTCGGCCCCGGGAATGAAGACGATTTCGGCGCCGTCGAAGAAGCCGGGGGGCGCCGTCCTTGCCATATCGACGATCGCCAGCGCGCCTTCCGCATCCGCCACGAAAAGATGATGCTTGCCGGGCTGCGGGGACAGGGTTCCGTAAATGGGCCGGCTGATGATCGTTTTGGCTGCCATTCTCTACTTCGTACCTCGAAACCCTCGCTGTCGATTGTGCCTCAGCCTTTCGCCGTGCGCTTGGTTTTTTTGGGATCGTCGAAGGGCAGAGGCTGCGCCGTCGCCCTGATCGAACCGCTCTTGTTGCGGATCTCGAGCCTGGTGTCCTTGACCGCGCAGTCGACGTCGAGGCGGGCGATGCCCATCGATTTCTCGACCAGCGGCGAATACATGGCGCAGGTGACCACGCCCACCTTTTTGCCGTCGCGATAGACCGGCGCGCCCTCATCCGCGGGTTGCTTGCCGTCGAGCAGCACGCCGTAGATCTTGAAGCGCTCCTTGCCCTTGAGGCGGTAATGCTCTTCGGCGCCACGAAAGCCGGTCTTGCCGGGGCTGACAGTGAAGTCGAGGCCGAGCTCCCACAGCGTGTCGCCGGGGCCTTCGTTCTCGAACGGATATTTCTGCGAGTTGTCATAGGGATAAAACAGCAAATAACTTTCGACGCGCAGCATATCGAGCGTGGTGAAGCGGCACGGAATGATGCCGGCGCTCTTGCCCTCGTCGAGGATCCTGTCCCAGATGGTGCCGGCGTCCTGACCGCGGCAGAATATCTCGTAGCCGCGCTCGCCGGTGTAGCCGGTGCGCGAGATCATGACGGGAAAGCCGAACAGCTGCGTCTGCATATGATGGAAATAGTTGAGGTCGCGAATGCCCGGCACATGCTTTGAGAGATAGTCGACCGCGGTCGGCCCCTGCAGCGACAGATCGTGCAGATTGTCGTCGAAGCGCAACGATACGTCGCGGCCGACGGAAGCGCGCTGCAATTCCTCATGGCCGGTGCCGGAGCCGTGCACCACCATCCAGGCGTTCGGCCCGGTGCGGTAGAGGATGCAGTCGTCGGTGAATTTGCCGGCCTCGTTCAGCATGCAGGCATAGGCCGACTTGCCGGGATAGATCTTCTCCACGTCGCGCGTCGTTGCCAGGTCTATGAGGTGTGAGGCGTGCGGCCCGGTGATGTGAACCTTCTTCAGGCCCGACACATCCATCAGCCCGGCCCTGGTGCGGATGGCGGTGTATTCCTCGTCGGCGTCCTTGTCGTAGGTCCAGGCGGTGCCCATGCCGCTCCAGTCTTCGAGCTTCGAGCCTAACGCGCGATGGCGATCCGCCAGGGTCGAAAATCTCCAGGATGCCGTCATGCGCAAATCCTCCGTTCGAAAATTCTATTGTGTTCCCGGCTCCCTGCGCGGAGGCGGGAGCATTTGGTCGAATATTGATCGCAAACGTCCTGATGCCGCAATACCCGCAAGCAAATAATTTCATTGTCAGGCAAAATTCGCGGCTGGGGACAAACGGTTAACCCAACGTAAAATCGGCTTGACAATTGCTGGATTCGGCCCGAATTTATGAAAAAAATTTCACTCTGTTGAAAGAGGGCAGCGGGCGGCCAATTCGGGGTCGGGCGCTGGAAAAGGGGAAACCGATGTCAGACCTGCAGCAGCGCATCGAAGCGCTGTACCGTTCCGACCTGCGCGGGTCCGCGCTCCTGATCATCTGCCTTTGGGCGACGATCCTCTTCGTGCTCGTCATGACATGGCCCTACATCCCGGACACCGGGATCAAGATCGTCGTCGCCATCGCTGCCGCCGCCGTGCTGATCTTCAATACGGCCGCCATCCTGGCGATGGTCAATCACTACAAGGAAGACAAGGACTTCATCTACGGTCTCGACATCAAGAACGCCGACGCGGCCCGCAACCGCAAGTCCTGAAAACAGAACGTCCTGAGGGGTAGAAGTCATGTCGCGCTACACGCCGCCGGAACAAGGCAAGGCCGGGCAGATTTTCGATATCGTGGTCGTCGTGGTCGCCATTTTCGTGGCGCTGTGGCTGCCATTGAAACTCGGCCTGGCGGGTGCGGCGAAATCCATCGACGCGCTCGATGCCAAAACCTGGGAAGCGTTGGGACAGAACCCGACCATGGCCTCGATCTGGGAAAAGCTCGGCTATACGCCGGAGACCGCGCACGACATCATCCAGAACCGCTTCCACTACATCATCGACTGGCCGACGCTGATCATCATGGCGGCGGTGCTGATCGGCTATTTCGTCTTCCTGTTCCGCGCCTCCGACCGCGAGTATCGCGACGTCATCAACGAAAAGTTCGACGACAAGTAAAAGTTTCGAAGACAAAATTTGGGGGACGCACCATGTGGACCGCACTCTCTTACGCATGCTGGGGCATCTCGATCGTGCTCGCGCTGTGGATGCTCTACGACTGGTTCAAGATCGACACGACGTTTTCCGAGGATGTGCTGACCTCCTCGCGCGAAGGCGAACTTGAAGCCGTTTCCGAAAAACACCGGATATAAGTGGGGATCGATCAATGACGATGGCGCTTGAACCGGCAATACACGGCGACAGGGTTTCGCTGCTCAGGGTGCTCGGCCCGGCCCATGTCTGGGCGCTCGGCGTCGGCATCGTGCTGGTCGGCGAATTCACCGGCTGGAATTTCTCGGCCGACAAGGGCGGCGGGCTGGCGGCGCTGATCGTCTGCTGGGTGGTCGGGCTGCTCTATACCTCGGTCGCAATGATCGATTCCGAAGTGACATCGACGGTGGCCGCCGCCGGCGGCCAGTATGCGCAAGCCAAGCACATTGTCGGGCCGCTGATGGCCTTCAACGTCGCGCTGTTCCTGGTCTTTGCCTACACCATGCTGGAGGTTTCGGATGCCATCCTGCTCGGCCAAACAATCGTCGCCAAGGCCGGCATCCCAGGGATGAGCTACAACTCCTTCATCGCCGCAACCATTGTGGTGCTGGCGTGGCTGAACTACCGCGGCGTGCTGATGACGCTCAACGTCAACTTCGTCATCACCGCGATTGCCTATGTCTCGATCGTCATCCTGTTCTTCTCGGTCAGCCCGTGGACGCAGGGTGCTGTGCTGAAGCTCAACGAGTTGGTCACCCCCGGCAATGCGCTGCCCTATGGCTGGATCGGCGTCATCGCCGCCTTCCAGTTCGGCATCTGGTATTATCTCGGCATCGAAGGCACCACGCAGGCGGCCGAGGAAGTGCGCTCGCCAGCCCGTTCGCTGCCCTACGGCACGATGGCCGGCATGATCACGCTTCTGATCGCCGCCGCGATGACCTGGTACGTCTGCGCCTCGATGATGCCGTGGGAATATCTCGGCATCACCCCCTATCCGCTCTGGGACGCCGGCAAGCTAACCGGCAGCCCACTGCTCGAGAACCTGTTGTTCATCGCCACGCTGCTTGCGGCCATCGCCTCGGCCAATGGCTGTATCAATGATGCGGCCCGCGCATGGTTCTCGCTCGGACGCGACCGCTATCTGCCGACCTGGTTTTCGGCCGTGCATCCGAAATACCGCACACCCTACCGCTCGATCCTGTTCCTGCTGCCGATCGCGCTCGCCTTCGCCTTCATCGCCGACCTCAACCAGGCGATCACCTTCTCGATCCTGTCGGGCGTGCTGCAATACACCTTCATGAGCATCAACATCATGATGTTCCGGAAGAAGTGGCCGCTGGGCACGATCCGCCGCGGCTACACACACCCCTTCCACCCGCTGCCGGCGATCGTGCTGTTTTGCCTGTGCGTGGTGACCTTCTTTGCGATCTTCCTTGGCTTCGGCTCGCAGCTGATCGCCATGGTCGCCTTCTACTTCCTGATCTCGCTGTGGTTCCACTTCTATCGCTACCGCTATGTGCGCCGCGGTGACCAGTTCACCATGCCGTGGCCCAAGCCGCAGGGCTATTGACAGGAGAGGGCCTGCCGGTTTGGGCGGGCATGGCGTGACGAGGTGTCTGACGTGACGACAGCATTGCTGGCCGGGGCGATCGCCCTGGCTCTCGTCCTGCACCTTGCCTGGCATGCGCGCGCCAGCCGCAAAAAGGCCAAGGCTGATCTTGCAGCCGAGGCAGCCAGCATCCGGACCGTCATCACAGATGCCGCTGATGTCTCCGATGGCACAGCCGGCGTTGTCACCTGGGCGGGTTCGTGGAACGGACAGCGCGTGCAGCTGCGCACCATCGTCGACACGCTGGCGACGCGAAAGCTGCCGGCGCGATGGTTGAGTGTCACGATCACAGAGCCGGTTGCGGTGCCGGCGGCCTTCGACATGATGATGCGGCCGGGTTCTCCGACGACCTTCTCCAATTTCGATCATCTTCAGCATACGCTGCCGAAGGCTCCGGGATTTCCGGCTGGAGCCGTGCTGCGAACCGACCTCAGGGCGGCGCGCTTTCCGCAGAACCTGATCGCTAGCCATCTCGACATCTTTGCCGAAGGCCACGCCAAGGAACTCTTGATCACCCCGAACGGCGTGCGCATCGTCTGGCTGCTGGCCGAGGCCGAACGGGCGCGCTACGGCGTGTTCCGGCAGGCTGCATTCGGCGGCACAAGGCTGGATCCGGCGCTGGTCGAGAGGTTGCTCACCTCAGCCTCGGGGCTGCGCGACGCCATCAACAGACAGGAAAGGCAGGTGGCATGAACGCCCCCCTACCCCCACCGGCAAACCCCCATCTCGTGCTCGGCGCCGCAATCGTCTTGCCGGCCAGCGGCCACGTCATTCTGGGCGTGCCTGTGCGCGGCCTGCAATTCCTGTTCTTCATGGTGATCCTCGCCTGGGTGACAGCC
Organism: Mesorhizobium sp. M0514; assembly: GCF_040321145.1. Classification (NCBI taxonomy): domain Bacteria; kingdom Pseudomonadati; phylum Pseudomonadota; class Alphaproteobacteria; order Hyphomicrobiales; family Phyllobacteriaceae; genus Mesorhizobium; species Mesorhizobium sp. M0514. The sequence continues at coordinate 6,236 of NZ_JAMYQZ010000073.1, read as the reverse complement.
AAGATCGCGCCGGCCGACGCCAGCTTCGTCGGCCGCCACGCCGGCGGCTTCCTGATCTATGCGCTGTCGATCCTCGACGCCTACAAAATCGCCCGCATCCGCACCGCTACATGGGTTCACAGCGCCCGCGACGGCAGCGATAGTGCACCAAGCGGCATCGAACCGCATACGTAACTACAGGAATATTTTTTTCATATGATTGAATTCGCACGACGCATTCGATACATCATCGTCTAGTGGTAACGCCGGGAGGCTGACATGTGTGGAATCGTCGGACTTTTTCTGAAAGACAAGTCGCTTGAGCCGCAGCTCGGCTCGATGCTGTCGCAGATGCTGATATCGCTCAGCGATCGCGGCCCCGACAGCGCCGGCATCGCCATCTATGGCGCGCCTTCCAGGAATGAAGCCAAGATCACCATCCAGTCGGCGAAGCCCGAGCGCGATTTCCGCGGCCTCGACGCCGAACTCGCCAAGGCCATTGGCGCGCCGGTGAGCATAGCGGTGAAGTCGACGCATGCGGTGCTCAGGACCGCGCCCGACAAGGTCGATGCCGCGCGCGAAGCGCTGCAGTCAATCTGCCCCGACGTGCGCATCATGGGCGCCGGCGAAGCGGTGGAAATCTACAAGGAAGTCGGTCTGCCGGAAGCGGTCGTCGACCGCTTCGACGTCCGCTCGATGACCGGCACGCATGGCATCGGCCATACCCGCATGGCGACGGAATCGGCCGTCACAACGATGGGCGCGCATCCGTTCTCGACCGGCGCCGACCAGTGCCTGGTGCACAATGGCTCACTGTCCAACCACAATAATATGCGGCGTGAGCTGGTGCGGGAGGGCATGAAATTCGAGACCGAGAACGACACCGAGGTCGCCGCCGCCTATCTCTCGTCGCAGATGGCGCATGGCAAGAACCTCGGCGAGGCGCTGGAAGGCACGCTGTCCGACCTCGACGGCTTCTTCACCTTCGTCGTCGGCACCAAGAACGGTTTCGGCGTGGTGCGCGATCCGATCGCCTGCAAGCCCGCCGTCATGGCCGAGACCGATCAGTATGTCGCCTTCGGCTCGGAATATCGCGCGCTGACCAAACTGCCCGGCATAGACAATGCGAGGGTCTGGGAACCGGAACCCGCAACCGTCTATTTCTGGGAGCATTGAGCCCATGCCGGCAACCAAACTTCCGAAGGCGGCGCAAGACCAGGCGTCCCGGGTCTTCGATCTTGATGTGTCGTCGCTGCGCGAGCTCAACCAGGCGCTTCACAATCTGACGCCCGGCTCCAACGAAACGGCGTGGGAAGTGCTGCACCCGAAGGGCAGCCATTCGGTTGCCGTCGGCGTCGACCAGCCTGTCAGCATCGATGTGCGCGGCAGCGTCGGCTACTACTGCGCCGGGATGAATGACGGCGCTGCCATCACCGTGCACGGCTCGGCCGGACCTGGCGTCGGCGAAAACATGATGTCGGGCTCGATCGTCATCAAGGGCGACGCCAGCCAGTATGCTGGCGCCACCGGCAAGGGCGGGCTGCTGGTCATCGAAGGCAATGCCTCGTCGCGCTGCGGCATCTCGATGAAAGGCATCGACATCGTCGTGCACGGAAATATCGGCCACATGTCGGCCTTCATGGCGCAGTCCGGCAATCTGGTGGTGTTGGGCGATGCCGGCGATGCGCTCGGCGATTCCATTTACGAGGCGCGGCTGTTCGTGCGCGGCAAGGTCGAGAGCCTCGGCGCCGACTGCATCGCCAAGGAGATGCGGCCCGAGCACATCGAACTGCTGCAGGGCCTGCTCGACCGCGCCGGCGTGACCGGCGTCAAGCCGTCGGAGTTCAAGCGCTACGGCTCGGCGCGCACGCTCTATAATTTCAATATCGACAACGCCGACGCGTATTGAGGCAGCATGACCTACAAGAACCCGCCGACGACGCCGCGCAAATCCGCGACCTTCGACGACTACACACTCTCCGAAATCCGCCGTGCGGCTGCGACCGGCATCTATGACATCAGGGGCGCCGGCGCCAAGCGCAAGCTGCCGCATTTCGACGACCTCTTGTTCCTCGGCGCCTCGATCTCGCGCTATCCACTGGAAGGCTATCGCGAGCGCTGCGACACGTCGGTGGTGCTGGGCTCGCGCTATGCCAAGAAGCCGATCGAGCTGAAAATCCCGATCACCGTTGCCGGCATGAGCTTCGGGTCGCTGTCCGGCCCGGCCAAGGAAGCGCTCGGCCGTGGCGCGACCCTGTCCGGGACGTCGACCACCACCGGCGACGGCGGCATGACCGAGGAAGAGCGCGGGCATTCCAAGCAACTGGTCTACCAGTACCTGCCGTCACGCTACGGCATGAACCCCAGGGATTTGCGCCGTGCCGACGCCATCGAAGTCGTTGTCGGCCAGGGCGCCAAGCCCGGCGGCGGCGGCATGCTGTTGGGACAAAAGATTTCCGACCGCGTCGCCGAAATGCGCACGCTGCCGAAGGGCATCGACCAGCGCTCGGCCTCACGCCATCCCGACTGGACCGGGCCGGACGATCTCGAGATCAAGATCCTCGAGCTGCGCGAGATCACCGACTGGGAAAAGCCGATCTACGTCAAGGTCGGCGGCGCCCGCCCCTATTACGACACAGCACTTGCGGTGAAGGCCGGCGCCGATGTCGTCGTCGTCGACGGCATGCAGGGCGGCACGGCGGCCACCCAGGAAGTATTCATCGAAAATGTCGGCCAGCCGACGCTTGCCTGCATCAGGCCGGCGGTGCAGGCGCTGCAGGATCTCGGCATGCACCGCAAGGTGCAGCTGATCGTGTCGGGCGGCATCCGCAATGGCGCCGACGTCGCCAAGGCGCTGGCGCTCGGCGTCGACGCGGTGTCGATCGGCACGGCAGCGCTCGTCGCGCTCGGCGACAACGACCCGCGCTGGGAGGCGGAGTACAATGCGCTCGGCACCACCGCCGGCGCCTATGACGACTGGCACGAGGGTCGCGACCCCGCGGGCATCACCACGCAGGACCCCGAACTGATGAAGCGGGTTGATCCGGTCGCCGCGGGACGGCGGCTCGCGAACTACCTCAAGGTGATGACGCTGGAGGCGCAGACCATTGCGCGTGCCTGCGGCAAGAACAGCCTGCACAATCTCGAGCCCGAGGATCTCGTAGCCCTCACCATCGAAGCCGCCGCCATGGCCGGCGTGCCGCTGGCCGGCACAAACTGGATACCGGGGAAAAACGGCTTCTAAAAAACACATCAAAATAAGCGAGGAACTATAATGGGGAACGATCTCGCCGCATTCGCCAAAGAGAACGGCGTCAAATATTTCATGATTTCCTACACCGACCTGTTCGGCGGCCAGCGCGCCAAGCTGGTGCCGGCGCAGGCGATCGCCGACATGCAGAAGGACGGCGCCGGCTTCGCCGGTTTCGCCACTTGGCTCGACCTGACGCCGGCGCATCCTGATATGCTGGCGGTGCCGGATCCGGATTCGGTGATCCAGCTGCCGTGGAAGCGCGATGTCGCCTGGGTCGCCGCCAACTGCATCATGGACGACAAGGAAGTCGAGCAGGCGCCACGCAACACGCTGCGCCGGCTGATCGCGGAAGCCGCCACTGACGGCATGCATGTCAAGACCGGCGTCGAGGCTGAGTTCTTCCTGATCTCGCCGGACGGCAGCGTCATCTCCGACAAATACGACACGGCTTCAAAACCCTGCTACGACCAGCAAGCAGTGATGCGCCGCTACGATGTCATCGCCGAGATCTGCGACCACATGCTGGCGCTGGGCTGGAGCCCCTACCAGAACGACCATGAGGACGCCAACGGCCAGTTCGAGATGAACTGGGCCTTCGACGATGTGCTCGCCACCGCCGACAAGCACTCCTTCTTCAAGTTCATGGTCAAGTCGGTGGCCGAGAAACACGGCCTGCGCGCGACCTTCATGCCAAAGCCCTTCCAGGGCCTGACCGGCAATGGCTGCCACGCCCATATTTCGGTGTGGGACAAGGCCGGCAAGGTCAACGTCTTTGCCGATAATGCGATGGAGCTCGGCCTGTCGGCCAAGGGCAAGAATTTCCTCGGCGGCATCATGAAACATGCCTCGGCGCTGGCCGCCATCACCAACCCGACGGTGAACTCCTACAAACGCATCAACGCGCCGCGCACCATTTCGGGCGCCACCTGGGCGCCGAACACGGTGACCTGGACCGGAAACAACCGCACTCACATGGTGCGCGTGCCCGGCCCCGGCCGCTTCGAGCTGCGGTTGCCGGACGGCGCCGCAAACCCTTATCTGCTGCAGGCCGTCATCATTGCCGCCGGTCTCGACGGCATCCGCTCCAAGGCCGATCCCGGCAAGCGCTACGACATCGACATGTACCAGAACGGTCACACTGTGAAGGGCGCGCCGAAGCTGCCGCTCAACCTGCTCGACGCGCTTCGCGAATACGACAAGGACAAATCGCTCAAGGCGGCGCTGGGTGAGGAATTCTCGTCGGCTTACCTAAAGCTGAAGCACCAGGAATGGAATTCCTATGCTTCGCACTTCACGCAATGGGAGCGCGACCACACGTTGGACATATAATCGTCCCAGCTGTGCGAGCGACCTCGGAATGACCTGATGAAATATTCGATCTTCTCGCTCGCCCGTGCTGCCCTTTCCGGCCACAAGTACTGGCAGCGCACCTGGCGCGATGCGGCGCCCAAGGACCACTACGATGTTGTGATCATCGGCGGCGGCGGCCATGGGCTCGCCACCGCCTGGTTCCTCGCCAGCGAGTTCGGCATCAGAAACGTCGCCGTGCTGGAAAAGGGCTGGATCGGCTCCGGCAATGCCGGCCGCAACACCACCATCATCCGTTCCAATTACGGCCTGCCCGGCAATACCGGCTTCTACGAACTTTCGATGAAGCTTTGGGAGCGGATGGAGCAGGACCTCAACTATAACGCCATGGTCAGCCAGCGCGGCGTCCTCAACCTCTATCATTCCGATGCGCAGCGCGACGCTTATGCGCGGCGCGGCAACACCATGCGCATCAATGGCATCGATGCCGAACTGCTCGACCAGGCGGCGCTGAAGAAGATGCTGCCGTTCCTGAATTTCGACCATGCGCGCTTTCCCGTGCAGGGCGGCCTCCTGCAGCGCCGCGGCGGCACCGCGCGGCATGACGCGGTGGTCTGGGGCTATGCCCATGCGGCGAGCGAACTCGGCGTCGACATCATCCAGAACTGCGAGGTCACCGGCTTTGTCCGGGACGGCAACGGCAAGGTGACTGGCGTCGAGACGTCGCGCGGCAAGATCGGCGCCGGCAAGGTCGGCATGGCAGTCGCCGGGTCATCGTCGCGTGTCGCAGCGATGGCGGGCATGCGCCTGCCGATCGAAAGCCATGTGCTGCAAGCTTTCGTCTCGGAGGCGATCAAGCCGCTCATCCCCGGCGTCATGACCTTCGGCGCCGGGCATTTCTATGTCAGCCAGTCGGACAAGGGCGGGCTGGTCTTCGGCGGCGACATCGATGGCTACAATTCCTACGCCCAGCGCGGCAATTTGCCTGTCATGGAAGATGTCTGCGAAGGCGGCATGGCGCTGATCCCGATGATCGGCCGCGTGCGGCTTCTGCGCCAGTGGGGCGGCATCATGGACATGTCGATGGATGGCTCGCCGATCATCGACAAGACACCGGTCGACGGGCTCTACCTCAACGCCGGCTGGTGTTATGGCGGCTTCAAGGCGACGCCCGGTTCCGGCTTCGTCTTTGCCCATCTTCTGGCGCGTGACGAAACGCACAAGGAGGCGGCGCTGTTTCGGCTCGACCGCTTCCAGCGCGGCGCCATGATCGACGAAAAGGGCCAAGGCGCCCAACCGAACCTGCATTGAGGCGGCCGGAACAAGATGCGTATCACCTGTCCTTTCTGCGGCGAACGCGAACTCGGCGAGTTCAGCTATCTCGGCGATGCCAAGCCTGTACGGCCGGCGGCGGATGCCGGCGAAGATGCCGTCTACGACTATGTCTATCTGCGCGACAACATCGCCGGCGTGATGGCAGAGAACTGGTATCACGGCGGTGGCTGCCGGGCCTGGCTGATGGTCACCCGCAACACGCTGACGCACGAGATCTCGGCGGTGGAACCGGCGGCGGGGGCTGGTGCGAGCCAGGTGGAGACATGAGCTATTCTGTCGAGACCACAGCCGTCGCGAAAAGCGCCAGCCCCCTACCTCCCCCTTGTGGGGAGGTCGGACCGCAGGTCCGGGTGGGGGTCGG
>NZ_JAMYQZ010000072.1:0-31934 GCF_040321145.1 Mesorhizobium sp. M0514 | reverse complement strand
CGGCGACGCAGACTGACGTGGCCGGCAACACCAGTGCCGTGTCAGCCAGCTACGCGGCTACCATCGACACCACGGCCGCTGCCCCGGTGATCACCGGCTTTACCAGTGACAGCGGCACGGTGGGCGACCACATCACCAGCGACACCTCGCTGATGATCAACGGTACGGCGGAGGCCAACAGCACGGTCACGGTGTTCCAGAACGGCGTGTCGATCGGCACAGCGTTGGCGGACGGCAGCGGCAACTGGAGCAGGGTTGACAGCAACGTTCTGGTGAACGGCACCACATATCAGTTCACGGCGACGCAGACTGACGTGGCCGGCAACACCAGTGCCGTGTCAGCCAGCTACGCGGCTACCATCGACACCACTGGACCAGCAGTAAGTTCAATTGTATTCCTAACGCCCAACCCGGATGCTAGCGGCTACACTGACGTCAGTATCACGTTCACCGAAGCGGTAGGCAACTTTGATGCCAGTGACCTGCAATGGCAAACTGGCGGTTCTGGACCGGCAATCACGCTAACAGCCACTTCTACGCCAGTGAAGGTCATCTCCCTGACGACCGTGGACAACATTCACTGGGCCCTTCAACTCGATTATTCTGGTAGTAGCCCGAGTGGCAAAGATAATGGAAGGTTGATTGTCACACCCACCTACACTGACATTTCAGGTAACATTGGGGCAGCAGGTCAAACCACGTCGACGAATGAGAAAGTGGCCCCCGCGGGGATTGCAGGGCAGCCGATTAATCTTGCCCTAACAGATCCGGGAACCGTGCAGGGTAACATTGCAGTAACGGTTGCAGGCGTTCCGCTGGGCTGGAGCCTCAGCGAAGGCACTGACAACGGCGACGGCTCCTGGACGGTGCAGACCAATAACATCGCCGCTCTCTCGATCATCTCGCCCGACAGTTACACTGGCGCTCTAACGCTCAATGTCACTGAATACTGGACCAATACCGACGGGAGCACGGCCAATGTTTTCGTCTCCGACAATGTCGAGGCCTACGCTCCGGGCTCGCCGATCTTTGCCTGGTCCGGCGACGACGTGCTGACCGGCTCCAGCGGAAACGATCTCTTCGTCTTCTCGCAGCCGATCGGCAACGACACAGTGCACAGCTTCGACGCTGCGGCCGACCAGATCGACCTCATCGGGTACAACGGATTGGCAAGCTTCGCCGACGTCCAGGCGCATATGGTCGACGACGCCAACGGCAACGCGGTGATAGCGCTCGGCGACGGGCAGTCGATCACGCTTGATGGCGTGCACTCAAGCGCACTCACCGGAAGTAATTTCGTCTTCGACCAGACGCCGGTGGTCAACAATTCAGGCACCATGACGATCGGCGACGGCGCTCTGCTGCCGCTGAGCGGCATTATCAACAACAGCGGTCTCATCTCGCTCGACTCGGCGGGCGGCGATACGCTGTTGCAGGTCATCCAGCATGGCGTGACCCTGCAGGGTGGCGGGCAGATCCTGCTGTCCGACAGCGCCGCCAACATCATCTCCGGCACGGGGCCGGACGCCACTCTGGTCAATGTCGACAACACGATCGCAGGCGCCGGCCAGCTGGGCGGCGGGATGCTCAGCCTTGACAACAGCGGCACCATCATCGCCACCGGCTCGAACGCGCTGGTCATCGACACCGGAGGCAGCGTCGTCGTCAATTCGGGAACGCTGGAGGCAACCGGCTCCGGCGGCCTTACGATCACCGGCGGGCTGGCGAATTCCGGCATGATCTGGGCCAATGGCGGCAATATTGCCATTAACGGCCAGGTCACTGGCGACGGCGATGCCACGATCGGCGATCTGTCGAAGCTTGAGTTCGGTGCGGCCTCTTCAACCGACGTCACGTTCGCGGCGGATGCCGCCGGCACATTGCAGCTGGACGATTCCTTCGATTTCAGCGGAAGCATCGCCGGCATCACCAGTGACGACAAGGTGAACCTCGAAGACATCCTGTTCGGCACCGGAACGTCCACTGCCTATCAGGCGGACCTCGACGGCGCCGGAGGAACGTTGACCGTCACGGACGGCACGCACAACGCCACGCTCCACCTGCTCGGCGTCTACGATGCCCACAGCTTCACACTTGCCGACGACGGCACCGGCAGGACGGTGGTGCAAGTGAGCGACTTTGTGATGTGAACCAAAAGGAGAGCCGCACGGATAGGCGCGGCTCTCCTCATGCTGCGGGCTCCTGATTCAGCTTACGAATTAAGGTTTACGGCAGGAATAGGAAGGGAACCACGTGGCCGATTGGACGATCAGGAGTAGTATCGGTTCCGGGCGTGGACAGGGGGGCGGTTTTCCGCTGGGTATTTGAGTCTCGACAACAAATCCAAGATTGTGAAGGACGCCTTGCTGGCGTGCCGCCGCTATTTCCTGGTTGCGGCGGCATTCAGTCTGGCGATCAATCTGCTCTACCTCGCGTCCCCACTTTACATGCTGCAGATCTACGACCGGGTGGTCACCAGCGGCAGCGAAACCACGCTGGTGATGTTGACCCTGGTGTTGCTGGCGGCCTTCCTTTCGTTGGCCGGCCTCGATCTGGTGCGCGCCTCCATCCTGACGCGTGCCAGCGCGCGGCTCGACCGGTTGCTGTCGGCAAAAGTCCTCGCCGCGTCGGTGGAGACCCCATCGCCGGGCTCCTCGCAAAGCCAGCCGATCCGCGATTTCGACACGTTCAGGCAGGTGATCACCGGCAGCGGCATCCATGCCCTGTTCGACCTGCCATGGTCACCCATCTACATCGGCATCATCTTCCTGCTGCATCCGTGGCTCGGCTTCTTCGCGCTGGGCTGCTCGCTGCTCTTGATCGCCATGGCCGTGCTCAACGAGTATCTCGTGCGTTCGCCGCTGAAGCAGGCCAACGACCTGGCGACGACCAACTATAATTTTACCGAAATGAGCCTCAGAAACTCGGAAGTCGTTCGCGCCATGGGGATGATCGACGGTCTCATCCGCCGCTGGGGGCGCGACCGTAACCTGGCGCTGCGGCGCCAAGCGGAGGCAAGCGATCGCGCCGCCCTGATGTCCGGCCTGATCCGGTTCCTGCGGCTCACCATGCAGTCGCTGATCCTCGGCCTCGGCGCCTATCTGGTGATCGAGCGGCAGATCACCGGCGGCACCATGTTTGCGGCGAGCCTCTTGCTGGGCCGGGGGCTACAGCCGGTCGAGCAGATCGTCGGCCTTTGGCGCAGCCTGATCCTGGCCCGGGCGGCGTTGGCAAGGGTCGAGAAGCTGGTCGACGGGGGGGCGCTCAACGAAAGATCTTTCAACCTGCCGAAGCCCACCGGCAAGGTTTCGGTCGAGCAGGTCAGCTTTGCAATTGCCAGCCAGCAGAAAGTGCTTCTCCGCGACGTATCATTCCGGCTGGACGCAGGCGAGGCGCTGGGAATCGTCGGCCCTTCCGGCGCCGGCAAGTCGACGCTGGCGCGTCATCTCGCGGGCGTCATGCAACCCAGCCGCGGCACCGTCAGGCTGGACGGGGCCGACCTGTCGCAGTGGGGGCACGACGCGCTCGGCGACCACATCGGCTACCTGCCGCAGGATATCGAACTCTTCGCCGATACGGTCGCCGCCAACATCGGCCGCTTCAAGACCAATGTCGACCAGGAGGTGATAGCCGCCGCGCGGCTCGCCGGCGTTCACGAGATGATCATTCGGCTGCCGCAGGGCTACGAGACCCAGATCGGCGAAGGCGGCGCAGTGCTGTCGGGAGGATATCGGCAGCGGATTGCTCTTGCTCGTGCGGTATTCGGAACGCCGAACCTGATCATTCTCGACGAGCCGAGCTCCAATCTCGACGCCGATGGCGACCGCGCGCTGAGCGAGTGCGCGATCGAGCTCAAGCGCCGCGGCAGCACAGTGATCATCGTCTCGCACCGGCCTTCGACCTTGGCCAATGTCGACAAGATCCTTCTGTTGCGCGATGGCGCCGTCGAGGCCTTCGGCATGAGAAACGAGATCGTGGCGCTGCTCAACCAGCGCGCGGCTCCAATGGCGGTGGCAACCCAATGAGCTGTGGCCGGAGAGATCGATGAGCGACGGCGCCCTCACCTACCGGAGCCTGTCCGGCGAAACCGGTATCCTGGCCCCGGATTCGATCCGGGTGCCGGCCTCTGTCGGCCTGCTGATCATCATTGCCTTCTTCGGTATCTTCGGCGGCTGGGCGGCTTTTGCCCCGCTGAACGGCGCCGTGCTCGCCGACGCCATCGTCAAGGTGGAAGGCAATCGAAAGAGCGTACAGCATTTCGACGGCGGCACGGTGAAGGAGATCCGCGTCAAGGATGGCGACATCGTCAAGGCAGGCGATGTGCTGGTGGTGCTCGACGACACGCACGCCCGTTCCGAATTCAACCTCTATTCGCAGCAATATGCGTTGTTGCGCGCTACCGATGCCCGCATTCGTGCAGAGCTCGACGGCCATGAGGCAGTCGCCTTTCCGAAGGACATCACCGCTGAGCACCAGGCCTATCTGCAGGACGCGATGACCAACCAAATTGCCGACCTCGGGAGCCAGCGCGCCTCGATGGCCGGTGCCAAGCAGATCCTGCAGAAACGGATAGCCGAACTCGACGAGCAGATCGATGGAAAGCAGGCGCGCGTCGAATCTTTTCGTGCGCAGCTCAAGTCGACAATTGATGAAAAGGCAGGCCTCAACAAGTTGCTGAAGGCCGGCCTGACAACGCGCACGCGTGTCCTGGAGCTCGACCGCTCCGCCTCCGACCTGCAGGGCCTGATCGACCAGACTCTCGGCGATATAGCCGGAAACCGCCAGAGTAAGGCCGAGCTTGAAAGCCAGATTGCGCAGCTCACCAACGAGCGCCGCGCAAAACTCTCAACCATGCTGATCGACGCCCAGTCCAACCTCGCCGACCTGGTACCGAAAATGTTCGCCGCGCAGGCCACGGTCGACCGCGCCGAAGTGCGGGCGCCCTATGACGGCCAGGTGATGAATCTCACCGTTTTCTCGACCGGCGCGATCGTCGCCCCCGGCCAGACCATCCTCGACATCGTGCCGACTAGGAATTCGTTGATCGTTCAGGCGCAGGTGAAGGTCGAGGACATATCCAGCCTGCGCGCCGACATGACGGCCGAGGTCCGCTTCACGTCCTACAAGCAGCGTTCGATACCGGTCATTCATGGACGGGTCACCCGCATTTCGGCGGATCGCGTCACCGACAGCAAGACCGGGCTTCCCTACTATCTTGCCGACGTAGCGGTCGATCCCGCGGAATTGGCCGGGGCCCCACAGATTGCGCTTTATCCGGGCATGCCGGCGTCAGTCATGATCGTCACCGAGGAACGCACCGCACTGGACTACATTTTAGGCCCCCTGGTTGTGTCGTTCCACTCCGCGTTTCGCCAGAAGTAACGAGCTTCGCGCCCAACATATTCGCGTTTTTTCAATTTGCGGACGCGGTCCAAGGTAGGTGGCGAGACCCATCTTATTCGATGGTCTGCGCCATCTCCAAGGCGGCCCAACCCGTCCGGGAGCTTATTTCGATTTCCGGCGATAACGGTTGGGCTAGTTCCATGTTGCACGAACTTTCCGGCTCTCTGTCGCTTAAATCCTTTCTTTCCGGACATGTCTCGGCCCATTCCTTGCTGTGCCTGCAACATGGCTGCAACACAAATTGATATGTTTGTTCGTGTATGTTCGTCCGATCGGCCTCCTCGTCAAGGCAGGCATCGTTGATCTGACCAACTACGATCGCGCTGCCAACTACGGCGCGATGCTCTGGATGACCGCGAAGGTCCAGAGCCCCGAAGGCGAGCAAGCCCAACGATTATGGACTGAGAAGGGTAGCCAGGCGTTCGATGCTGAAGGGCGTGACGAGCGGATGGGACGGCGAACTTACCCACAGTTGGCGCGAGCAGCGGCCGGCACGAAGCCCGAACAGCAGACTTCTCCGGTGCGCCAGCGCCGACGCCGCAGTCAAACGCCCGCGCAGGAAGCTTTCGTCGCTACCGCGCGCACGTTCGTAGAACCAGCGTGACTGACGTTGCATACCGCCCGCCGGGCGCGCCCAGATCGACCCGAAAGCTCCTGCATCCGTCGGTGGAAGGATGATTGGACGAGAAGTCGGCCATGTCGACCTTGTTCTGATTGTTGGCCGACTGGGAGATGCGCGGCGCGATCTCCTCGATGTCACCATCGTCCAGAATCTCGATAATCTTGAGCGGCACTTGGAGGCGGCTCGCGTCCACATCGTCCTTGCGCCACGCGCGGAAGATCGAACCGGTCGTCTGCCGCGCAATCACGCTGATCAGCAATGGCAAGACCTACATTGAGCCCACAACCACCGCGTCCGTTTCCGCGGTCTGGGCGAGGAGCTGGGACATGGACGAAGGTTTGCTATCTAAGAATTCGATGACTGCTAAGGCACTGAAGCGCAAAAATCGCGATCGTGGTTACCCGGTGGGCAGGCCATTGGAACCAGCTCGCGAATTCAGCGTTTCGAGCGGATGATCAGAAGTTTCGCTTACGCCCTTATCCTCGTCCAGGTATCCATGGCGACCGCGCTGGCCACACAGGTCTTCCTTACGACCGCCGAGGAAGCCCGTAGCTCAGAACTCTCGCTGGCGCCGGCGCCAGGCGAAGAGGGATGCGCCAAGGCGATGTGGCCCAATATTCCGGAACGATGTCTGCAACGAGTCGAGCCGAAGGTGGTGACGCTCGTGCTCACCCAAAACAACTAATGGCGCATGGCGCTTTCTGATATGCAGCTGGCTTGCGCCGCTGGCTGCGCTGCCGCAGCACCAGCAACGGTCCGTTAAGCCTCGCTCAATCTCTGCAAGCTATCTTGTTGCCAGTTTGTCGAGGGTGACATGAAGCGCAAGTCGATAATGCTCTTTGCCTTCCCAGCTCTGATCCTGCTGATCTTGGCAGGGGAGCGCATGGCGACTTTCTTGCTGGGAGCACATCCGGCCAGTCCCGCAATGTGGCGGATCTGGCTTGAACTAAGGCCGCTGTCGACGATGTTCTGGCAACAGGTCGATCTTTATCTCGGGTCGTCGATGGTCCTTGATGCCTTGATGCTGGCCGCCGCGTCGATGGTTTGCTGGATGGCGTGCCGCACAAGAAGGTCGGCCGCGTTCTTCTTCCTTGCCAACCACGTCGCCCTGCTTTTCGCCGGGTTGATGATCGCTGTCACCAGCCATTCCGAAACAGCCAGCACGATCGCCTCTTTCACGGTACCCGGCGGCCTTCCGTTCCAACTAACGGTCGATTTCACCTTGAAGAACAGCCTTGTGCTGTTTCTGGGCGTGACGGCATGCGCCTACTGCCATGTCATCTTCCTCAGCGAAACCCGACAGCGGGCCGAAGCGCTGGCCGCTAGGCTCGTTGCTCTGCAGCGAGATCTCTAGGATAGCCCACCTTTTTCCAGCGCTAGTTGATCTTTCGGTAGTAAACCTTGCCGTCGGCCTGCTCTATGCGCTGGTAGTTGGAGCTTGGGGCGGGGGCTGCAGCTGCAATCCTCCTTTTGGGCGGACGCGGTGTATCGACGACGCTGGGCTCGGTCGCGTCTTCACCATCGAGAACAGCAGGCGCCTCCGCCATGCTGCTGGTCGTGTCGACGGAAGGTTCCGCTGCGCTCGACGTGATTTCGTCATGGGCAATAGGCTGGCTCTGTTCCAGCCGGGCTATGCTCCGGTTGATTTCGCCAAAGCTGCTCTGCAGTTGACTGTCAAGTTTTTCAAATCGGCTCTGAAAACCGTTGTTGACCGTATCCAACTGGCCGCCGATTCGTTGTTCGAACGTCCCGAGTTGTTCCAGGCGCCCTTCCAGAAAGCGCATATCGCTGATGCCGCGGTAGAGATAAACCGCGGCTACCATATTCACCAAAGTGAGCAGGGACGTGCCGATGATGACCGCGCCGATAATGCTTTTGTCGCTCGGTTTCCCAGTGACAGCCTGCTCTCCGATGCGGGCTGCTGTCCCAATCTCGATTGCCGGCATGTCCGGTTCGCTGATCATCGTCATTGAACCACCACCTTTGCGCCGATCGCGACGCGCCTGAAGAGATCGATCACATCGGTGTTGGTAAGGCGAAAACACCCCGATGTTCCGTCGAAGCCAACACCCTTGGGATCGTTGGTTCCGTGTATCCGATAGAGCGTGTCACGCCCGTCCCGAAGCAGATAAAGCGCCCTGGCGCCGAGTGGGTTGTAGGGACCGGCAGGCACCATTTGCGGCAGGTCCGGCTGGCGGGCGCGCATTTCGCGGGGTGGGCGCCATTCCGGCCATTCGGTCTTCGCCCCCACCTTCACGACCCCGGTCCAGCCAAATCCGTCGCGTCCGACGCTGATCTGATAGCGAAGCGCCTGGCCTTGTCGGGTCACCAGATAAAGCGCTTTCTCGCCCTTGCGGATAATGATCGTTCCGGGTTGTTCCGTGGTTTCAAAGGCGACGGTCTTGCGCAGGCTGGGGCCCATTGCCGGCAGCGGCGGCCGATCCGAAAGTGCCGATCGCGCGCTGGCGAAATCCTGGACCAGCATCATCAGCGCAATGCTCATGACGCAGGCCAATCCCGGGCCAATCCGATACCTACTTGGCCGCCCCCTATTTGGCAGCGTCATCGAGCCGCTCTTTGAACATCCGCTTGAGGTCCTTGTTGAAGCGCGCACGCCCATCCACCTCGGCAGGCAGGATAGCACGGTTCAACGCATCGGTCAGAAGCGCATTGTCCAGCGCGACCGACTTGATGTGCGGCGCCTTGAAGATCTTTTCGAGTTCGCTGCGCGAAAAGTGGTTGCCGAACCATTTGCGCTTGTGCTTGTTGGCCACCAGCGTGATGCTGACAGCATTGCCACGCAACTCACGGATCTTCTTGTAGAGCCGTTTGCCTTGCCGCAGTGAGGCGACGTTGAGTTCGAAGACGATGAAGATCTCATCGCTCGTCGACAGCACGGAATTGTGCCAAGGCGTCTCGATGTTCGGCAGGTCTATGACGATGTCGTCAAACCGGTAGGCGACGAGGTCCAGCAGGCGGAAGACAAAATCACTGCCCTGCGGTTCGAAAGGCAATTGCGGCCTCTCGAAGGAATAGAGCGTCAGCCCGGACGGGCGAGAGAGCTTGATGACATCCATCAGCTCGACGTCGAGCCTCTCCGGCTGGCCGATGATGCCGCCGAGGTCGAACTGGTTGAACTGGTTGAGATAGGCGCCGCAATTGGCGCTCTGGAAATCTAGGTCGACCAGACAGGTGGAAGCCGCCCGCTCTTTCGACTTCGATGACAGGAATTCGGCCGCCGAGAGAGCGAGCGTCGTCGCGCCGGCGCCGCCGCTCGCACTGATGAAGGTGATGATACGGCTTTTGGTTCCCTGGTTGCCGGTGTCGTGGAAGGTCACCGCATTGAGCAGTTCCTTGCCGTCGAGCGGCTTGTGCAGCCAGTCCGAGGCATTCATGCGCACCAGCACACGCGTCTGCTCCGACGACAGCTCGTCCGAGACCGCGATCAGCGGCACGGTCGCCCAAAGGGCGCGCGCCTCGACGATGCCAGGCTTGCCGAGCAACTCGCCATTGCCGAGGTCGAGGATTACGATGCCGGGGCGCGTATCCGCGGGCGGACCCCTGAGGAAGTCGCCGGTCTCGGAAACCCTGACCTCGTAGATCGCCAGCGCATCGAGCCGCGTCGCCACGTCGCGCTTGAAATTCGCATCCGACGAGAACAGCGCCACCTGCTTTCGCTTGGTCGGTGTAACCTTGGTGTTGATGGCGTTCATGGTGTCCACGTGCTCTTCATGTCTTCGCCCGTGACCGTGCTCAGCATGGAGGGCATGGTGATGTTTCCGAATCCGAGCAGTCCGGCCAGGAAGAAGAATTGGAAGGGATGATTTTTGATGCTTACGGTGATCGTCGGCACCGGCCCGCTGGGCCGCGTCCAGTAGCCAAGGCCGGAGGCGGCGTATTCGATCCGCACCTCTGACTTTTCCAGCATCGGCAGAAAGTCATGCATTCCGGCACGGTTGGCGGTGCCGTCATAGATCGCGTCGAACGCGACCTGGCTCGCGTTGACGGGGTTGCACAAGCCGCCTCCGATACTGCAGCAAGCGACACCTGCTGTGCTCGCAGCGCAGACATAGTCATACGTGCCGGCCGGGACCGCGGTGCCGACCTTGGTGATATCGCTCTGCGTCAGCGTCTCAGATGGAAGCCCGATGGCGACAGGAGTAAAAATCTGCGCGAGTCTTGCGCCGGCTTGCACAGCTTTGTTTCCAGCGTTCCATTGGTAAAAGGCGTAGCCGAAATCGACGAAACCGAGCAGAAGCGTCAACAGCAATGGCAGGGCGATGGCCATTTCGACCATCGTAGCGCCAGACTGCTCAGCGCAGAACCTTCGGTCTTTCATCACCATCCGAAGACGCGCTCCTGATGCGATACTTTGATGTCGATGCTTCCAAAGCCCAGATAATCCCAGAACACCATGCCGTTGTATGGCAAAGTGGTGCTGACCAGCACAACATCAACGTTGGCGCTATTACTTAGATAAAGTATGTTGCCACTGCCATCGGTCGCAGGAGTGGATGTCTTGGTGATCAAAACTGTCGGTGGAAGCCAGCCAGCTACTCTTGCGCTGCCGCCAACGACCGCGCCATTGGCAGCAAGGTTTTGGGCCTGACCCTTGCAAGTAGTCTCCCAATCGCTACTGCAGCGCGCCATGTAGCGGGCTGCATCCTCAACGCCTGCTGCAAGGAGCAGGCGCGTGTTCAAAACGTTGGAGAACTCGAACACCCCGGCCGACAACAGCAAGACGAGTGGTACGGTGATCGCGACTTCCACCAAGGCGGCGCCCCTTTCGTCGCCTTGGAACCGCCGGATGATTTGGCCAAGCTTGGTCATGTCGGCTCTACCGATACAACTGGGCTTCATTGCGGAATGCTTTGTCGACAAGGGTGTTGTTGGCGAAGCCGCCATCGACGTCGACGATCTCCAGGCTGATAGGTTTTTCGGCGCCGGTACTTTCCGGATTGTCCTCGTCGTTGGGATTCACCTTCTGGATCGGGTTGTTTAGGAAGACGCTGGCATAGCCATCCGGCCGGACTGCGGTGTGCCCGTTCAGCTTCGCCTGGTTCGCCTTGCAATCGATGATGGCCATGTTCATCAGCCGGCGGCTCGGATCTGCCTTGGTGAGGTCTCCCTTGTAGCAGGAAGGCGTTCCCACTTCGTTTGAAGGCCCTTTCGACTTGTCGGCCACGATCCCGGCAGTGATTTCATACATGTAGACGTCATACCTGGACGCGGGAACGCTACGCTTGAGCGGGTCAGTCTTCGCCGGGAGGTTCGGATAGGCAGCGTTCTTGTGGTTGGCGGCCCAGTAGGCAGTCCAGAACGAATTCGCTGCGATCGGCAGCGTCATGCCCTTAGCCGAGTCATAGCCGCTGCCAACCGGCAGAGGCACTGCGGAACCATCTGTCGCGACATCAAACTTGTTGCAATTGCTGTTCTTGCTGGCTCCCTTGCGTACATTGCTCGCCGGGCGGTAGCCAAGGTCTTTGTTATTTTTCAAAGATCCCTGATAGAGATCGAAGCGGACGTTAAGGCCAGTGTTGACCTGTCCCAAGGTGACGCCGGTTTTGGAAGTCAGCGAAGTGCGACTGTAGCAGGTACCTGCGGATCCCCTGGCCATTCCGTCCTGTACCGACGTCAAACCGTTGTCCAGCAGGCCAAAGTTGCCTGGGCCGGGGTTGCTGTCGACTTTGAGAATACGAAATTCACGGCTGTAAGTATCGCCCGATGCAAAGGCCTGTTGGATCGTCTTACTAGTCAACGGGTCGGATGTCTCGAACGGGTTGCACATGAAGATCGGCACGGTTTCGCAGATCGACTGAACGAACCCGGCCACGGCCTGTGGCTGGATATCGATGGTGTCCTTGCTGCCGATAAAGCTGGCGGGGAAGATCGTTTCAAAGGCACCGGCGCCATCGGCAAGTCCGGAAGCGTTCACCGTCACCAGGGAAAATGATACGGCCTTGGGATCGGTGCTTGCCCAGTTGACGCCATTCGCGTCAACGCCGTCGGCGCCCAATGCTATGCTGTCGCTCGCGGGTATACCGGTCAGGTAGGTAATGGTCACGTCAGACAAAGCAAGTGTGTGATCGCCTGACGTCGAAAACTTGGTCGTCTGGCTGGTCAGAAGGGTCGTTTTCGCCAGATTGGCTCGGGTGATCGAATCCGATTTTCCATCAAGTTCCGCGGCTGTCGCAAGCGCAAGCGCATCGACACCCTTCTGCAGATCGTTATGCAGCCCGTTGGCCCGGCTCATATCGATGGCAAGCAACGCGAAGCCGATAAGTACAGGCAACATAATCGCTACAAGGATCATCGCTATGCCGCGTTGATCGTTCCAGAACGCCCTAATGGTCCCCAACATGACCTTACTCTCTGCTTCCTTGCACCAGGCCCCTCGCTCACCCGGCGCATTGCGACCGCATCCTTCTGTTCAATTCGCTCCGTTGTTCACCGCCCCGCCGACATTGACCGTTATCGCAGGCGGTGGCGGTGGTGGCGGTGGAAATTTGTAGCCTTGGGCAACAGCGGCAGCCCGCCTGCCGTCGCCTTCGATATGTGTGTTCTTCGAGTTTGGGTTGAACGGATCGACCGTCTGCGCCAGCGAATTATATTTCTGTGTGTCGCCGGCGGCCAGGGTCACCGAATCGTAATGGTTCAGATAGTCGGCGGCGCAGCTTGACAGCGCGCCGGCACACAAGAGGAGGATCAGGACGCTATTTCTTGACATAGAGCATCTTGTCCTTCGATTTGAAGTCCAGCATGTGGCCATAGGGTCCGGTCACGCCGTCGCCCGTTTCGTATTTGCGGATCATATCCTTGTTAACCTCCAGCTGACCGAGCACGAAGAATTCCGGATCGTTGGCCGGCCGTGTCTTGTCGAACGGGGTTGCCAGTTGTTCGCCGGGTTTCACCGGCCGCACGACGTGCGGCGTGACGATGACGACCAGTTCGGTCTCTTCCTTCTGGTTGCTCGAATTTCGGAACAGTGTCCCGATGACCGGCACCTGACCGAGCCATGGGACCTGGTTCTGCAGCTTGGTGGTCTTGCTGGACAACAGCCCGCCGACCGCGAAGCTCTGGCCGTCGCGCAATTCGACGACGGTATCAAGCTTGCGGTTGGTGAAGATCGGGTCGCCGGCAGTGGTGAAGCCGGTGAGGTCGCTCACCTCCGGCGCCAGCTTCATATGGATCTTGCCGTCGTCGAGTACGACCGGCGTGAACAGCAGATTGACGCCGAATTGCTTGTACGTGATGGTTATCTGGCCATCGGTGCCGATAACACGGATGGGCACTTCGCCGCCGGCATTGAAGCTGGCCGGCTCGCCCGAAAGCGTCGTAAGGTTGGGCTCAGCCAGCGTGCGTACCACACCCTTGGCCTCGAGTGCTTCGATAATTAGGTCGACCTTGATGTTGCTGTCGATAACCCGGGTGATCAAAGCCGCAAATGGATTGCTGCCCGACAAGAGGCCGCTGAGCAGATCGCCCGGGCCCAGCACCACGCCATCTTCGTCGGCGGCTGCAACACCCGTGCCCGTACGGGTTGTGCCGCTGCGATTCGTGCTCCTTATTGAAACACCAAGATCCCTACCGGCATTACGCTTGGCCTCAAGCACGCGGACCTCGAGATTGACCTGCTGGCTGTCGTCGACAATGACGGAATTTATAATGGCGTCGGGGCCATACTGCTGCGCCACCTCCAGGATTGACGCCAGCGTGGCTCCATCCTTGACGTGACCGCCGAGCCTGACCTTGCCGTTAATCGAACCGATCTCGATGCGCGCCCGAGGCGCCACCTGACGGATCGCCTGCGCCATGTCGCTGACGTCGACACCGACTTCGATCTGGATGACGCCGAGCGAGCGCTTTTCCGGAGAGAAGAGATTGACGGTGGTGGTGCCGGCGCCTTTCCCGATGACATAAAGCGTCCGGTCGGTCATGGGCTGGGCATCGGCGATTTTCTCGTCGCCGACAACGATGTCGCCGAGATTGGCGCTCACCTGGAGCGTCACCGACTGGGACATCGGCAGGAAGATGCGATGGACGCTCGGGTTCGATACGTCGATGAACCGGTCGGCAGCTTCGGCGGCAAGACTCCACGTCAGCAGCACCGCCATACAGGACAGCGCGGCCGCCGCTACCCTCATCCAAAACCCCTGCATCCCCATCTCCCAAACTGCTGCCGCCGGCAGCCCCCGCTCCGCCGCGCGTCCTTTACGGTTGTCGCGGCACGTCATAGGATTCGAGCTTCACGCCGCGAAACACGCCCACAGTAACATTCTTAGGCGGTTCTGGCTGCAAATACTTGATAACTTCCTTGACGACTTCTTTTGATGCGGGTGCCGTCACCACCGCCGGAGCCGGCTTGACCTTGCTCAACTCGTCGAGCTGGCTTCCCACCCTGTCCACGGCCTTGGCCAATCCGGCGATCTTGTCATCCGCACGCTGGCGTTCGGCTGCGGCTGCGGCGTCGGCTGCGGCCAGTTTGTCCAGTTCGGCCTGCCTCTTTGCGACATCGTCCGGCGTTTCGCCGTTGAGGTCGGAAAGCGTGACGCGTTCGGTCGTCTCGCCCTTGCTGGCGGCAGCCTGTCGAAGCGCAAGGGACAACTGCCCCGCGCCGGCGGCCAGCGTCAGTTTCTGCGCGTCCTTTGTGCTGGCTTCGAGCGTCACCGACTTAACCACCGTCGGGTTGTCCTTGCTCACGTCAGCGACCTGGTCGACGGCAAGCACCTTCATGCTCTGCAGCAGAACGTCGACAAAACTTTTGTCCATGCCGTCCTCGCTGCGCACCGAGCGCGTCAGCAAGATATCGACCCGGTCGCCTGGGAAGACGAAACCGGCGACGCCGAGAACGTCATTGACCCTGATGGAAACGGCCTTCATGCCTTCACCAAGCACCGCCGAAAGTGTTGCGCGTTGGCCAGGGCCGGTGATCTTGCTAGCAAGCACCGGCTCGTTGGCGCTGATAGCCTGCAGCGCCTGCCGCGTGCCGTTGCCGGCCATCGCGTCCTTGGTTGTCTTGAACGCGCCTGCCGGTATTGCGCCCGCCGGCCACGGGATCTCGCGCAGCTTGTCGGCACCCAGCGTGTCGCCGAATTTAAGCGGCATTGCCGCAACGACGACAGTACTGGTCTGCGCTCCATTGGATTGCGCCATCGCAGTGCGCTGGTTAGCCAGCCAAATATTGGCAAGCACAACCGCAAGTACGCCGAACACGCCGGCGAGGACAATCATGATAAGAGTATTGGCGCGCATCTCTCCACCCCCAAATCGCCCCCAGGACGATGCAAGTTTCTTCTGATGCAGAAAAAACCGGGTCGAGATCGATCCCGACCCGGGAGTTCACTTCATATCACGGCGTAGGAACGCAAGCGCCGTTGCCGGCCACGCCGGCTGCATCGACGCCTTTGCCGTCAAGATTTGCGCAAAGACCGGTGAACTGATCGCCGACCCAGCCGCCGATTGCAAGCACGGCCAGCAGCGACGCCGCTGCAATGATGCCGACCAAGATAGAATATTCGACCATAGCAGCGCCGTTTTCATCGTCGCGGAACTGCCGGGTCATCGTCATGAGCTTCTTCATGTCAATTTCTCCCCTTTGGAGTTGAACCCGACGAGACAGAGCCAAGGATGAACTCCATACCCAAGCATCCCCCGTCACCTCAATCCTAAGGCTCGCGAAAAAGCAGAGTCAAACGGGATTAACAATTCCTTAACCTTCCAATACCTATGCTCGCGAGTTCAAGGGCGACTTGAATCCTTACAAGAGCTTGATTCTGCTGATTTTTCAATCCTCCTTAACCATTCGTTCACAATTTGGCAGCAGCCAAGGCAAAACGATAGCAGTATTAGCAAACCTGCATATTCCTTTATATCTAAGGGTTTACGGAGATTTTTCGCCCGCATCTCATTTGTTGCGGCATGAAAGGTTCCGTGAGGTGGACGTTGGGGTAGAGGGTTAAGCGGGCGGATCGAAATAAAACGACATTTTTCTGGCGTCCTCCTTAACTATGTTGAAAGCATTGGCCTCAGGTGAGACCCTCCAGCGCTTGTGCCTCGCTTGGTTAACGTTTAGTTTCCGCTAATAAGGGACTAGCGGGGGTATAAGGGATTATGCTGGGGCGGTTTATCAAGGGACCAAGCGAGCAGCAGGTCGCGACAAGAGCCGAGCAGCCGGCGGTGCTGCATGTCGCTCCGGCCCTTTCGCCGGCCGCTGATATTGAATCGCGCGGCGACGATTTCCTGACTCTCAAGGTCGAGCTTCATCGGCACCTGATCGATCGCTTCAATCTGACTGCCCTTGAAAATGCCTCCAAGGATGAAATCCTCAATGAGATCCGGCCGATCGTGCGTGAGTTCGTTCGCGGTCGAAACGTGCCGCTGAATGCCCGCGAGCTCGATCAACTGACCATCGACACGGCCGACGAGATGCTGGGGCTCGGTCCGATCGAGCCGCTGCTCAAGGACGATTCCATCACGGATATAATGATCAATACACACAAGCGTGTCTTCATCGAGCGGCGCGGCATGATCGAAGAGACAGCAATCCGATTTCGTGACGAGGCGCATCTGCTGCGCGTCATCAACAAGATCGTCTCCAATATCGGCCGCCGGGTCGATGAATCGTCGCCAATGGTTGACGCGCGCCTGGACGACGGCTCGCGCGTCAACATCGCGGTGCGGCCGATCTCGGTAGACGGTCCGCTGGTTTCAATCCGCAAATTCTCGAAGAATCCGTATTCGCTCGAACGACTGATGACGCTCAATTCAATCAAGCAGCCGATGATCGATCTGCTGCGGATTGCCGTTCAGGCGCGCAAGTCGATTCTGGTTTCGGGTGGCACCGGCAGCGGCAAGACGACCTTGCTTAACGCGCTGTCGAGCTACATTCCTTCCAGGGAACGCCTGATCACCATCGAGGACGCGGCGGAACTGCAATTGCAGCAACCGCATGTCGGGCGACTGGAAACCCGCCCGCCCAGTGTCGAAGGCAAGGGCGAGGTGCGCCAGCGCGAATTGGTCAAGAACGCGCTGCGCATGCGGCCCGATCGCATCATCGTCGGCGAGGTTCGTGGCGAGGAGGCCTTCGACATGCTGCAGGCGATGAACACCGGCCATGAAGGGTCGATGACCACTATTCACGCAAACACCCCGCGCGACGCGATATCGCGTCTGGAGCAGATGATCGGCATGGCCGGCATGCCGATGACGCACGATTCCATCCGAGCGCAGATTGCTTCGGCCATCGACATTATCGTGCAGACGCAACGGCTCGCCGATGGAGGCAGGCGCGTAACGTCGATTTCCGAGATTACCGGCATGGAAGGCAATGTCGTGCAGCTGCAGGAAATCTATCAATTCGTCCGCCGCGAGGTCGCGGCCGATGGCAAGATCATAGGTGATTTTCGCGCCACTGGCGTCCGGCCCCGGTTTGCAGCGGAAGCAGCGACGCTCGGCCATCATTTCACCAAGGACGCCTTCAATCCGCAGGTCGCCCTCTGATGCTGACCGGTCAGGGGCTGCTTTACTTCATCTATGTGCTTGCGGCGGCGTCGGTCATTCTCGCCGGCGAGGCTCTGTATCTTTCCTTTGCCGGTCGCCGTGCGGCAGCCGGGGCGATCAATCGTCGATTGAAGAGATTGTCAGATGAAATTCCGGCTGAGCGGACTTTGCAAAACTTGCTGCGCGAGCGGGGACTGACGGAATCGGGGGACTTTCTTTTTGGCCTGGTAGGGCTGAACAGGCTCTATACCCAGTCCGGCATTACCGGAAATCCGCTGACATTCGGCGGGATGTTCGTCTGCGCTTCCTTGGCATTGGCGCTGCTGCTGTCATTCGTCTTGGGAAAGTCGTTCTTGCTCGCACTCGTCGTTTTTCTTGTTGTCGGGTTTGCGCTGCCCCTTCTCGTGCTTCGCCGGGCCCGCAGCAAGCGAATCCAGAAATTTGCGAAGCAACTGCCGAATGCACTCGACATGATCGTACGCTCGCTGCGCGCTGGACATCCGGCCTCAGTGGCAATTGGCCTTGTGGCGCGGGAAATGCCCGACCCACTGGGAACCGAATTCGGAATCGTGTCCGACGAGATCACCTTTGGGCTCAGCATGGAACAGGCCGTGCGAAAACTGTCTCAGCGGGTAGGATTCGAGGGCCTCCACCTGCTTTCGATAGCGCTGTCAATTCAATCCAAGACCGGCGGCAATCTCACCGAAATACTGGCAAATCTCTCATCGGTACTGCGTGAACGGCAAAAACTACGGATGAAAATCAGAGCGCTTTCGTCCGAGGGGCGAGTCTCGGCCTGGATCATCTCATTATTTCCAATTGTGATGTTCTTGATCCTTCAGGTTACGGCTCCGTCCTATTATGGCAAAGTATGGCACGACCCGCTGATTGTCCCTGTTTTTGTTGGGTTTGGAGTGTGGGCCCTGTTGGGCGACTTCATCATGTATCGAATGGTCAATTTCGACTTCTGAGGAGCGAGCCATTAACCTGCTTTCCAACACCAGCGACTTGGGCTTCATGGTCTCCATCGCCGTTTTCGTGGCGGCGGTGGCGCTTTTCCTGTTTGCCGCGCTTGTCTTCTTGCCGGCCCTGCAGACGCGAAAGCTGGTCACGCAAAGCCTTGTAGGCGAAGGTGTGGTCGACCCCCGCTCGCTCGCGGGTCAGGAAGAACTGGCCAGGATCGCGGCGCAGCGACCTGTCGACGCATATTTTCGAACAATGGAAAAGGAGCGGCAGGAGCCCAGCGCGCTTGAAGCGAAGCTGTTTCGCGCCGGCTTCTATCAAGCGAGTGCTCCATTGCTTTATACCCTGTCGCGGCTCGGCGCCGTGTGTGTCGGATTTTTGGCTGCCTACGCAATCCTGCCCCGGGTGTTGCCACCGCATTTACCCGGTTTCGTGGCTCTAGCCGGCTCCGCCTTGTTGGGGCTGGGGTGCATAGTGATCCCAGCCATTCTGCTCGATCGCTTCGAGAATGCTCAGAAGGAAACCTATCGTCGCGGGTTTCCAGATTTCATGGACATGATGATCACCTGCGCGGACGCCGGCATGAGCTTGGAAGCAGGGGTCGAGCGGGTCGGCGCGGAACTTGCCGCCACGCACAAATGGCTGGGTATTCAGTTGTCGATCATGAATCTGCAGCTGCGCGCCGGCAAGCCGTTGCGGGATGCGCTGCGCGAGCTCGCGGAACGCATCGGGCTTGAAGAGGCACGGGCTCTAGCCGTGCTGTTTAGGCAATCGGAAGAGCTTGGCACAAGCCTGACGGAGGCTCTGCGCGTCTACAGTGACGAAATGCGAGGCCAGAGAATCCTGACGGCAGAGGAGAAGGCCAACTCCTTGCCCGTCAAAATGATGATTCCGTTAGGGTTGTGCATCTTTCCAGTCGTGCTGATGGTCATCATGCTGCCGGTGATCATTCGCATGAAGGGCATTTTCTTCTAGTTGCGCATATGCTTTGGTCCTAATATGGGTCGGGGGACTCACGGGGAGATTGTATGAAAAGGCCAATTGCAGTCGTGGCCTGCCTGTTCATGGCGGCACTCGTCGGCTGCCAGACGAACGGGGCGGTCACCACCGACGGTGTCGTTCGCACCAACGAGCCTTCAAAAGGCGATGTGACTTCGTTTGGTGATGCGTTCGACGGACTGAAGACTGTCGGTGACGTCGAATATTATGCCTCGGACCAGGCCGTTGCCGAGGCCAAGAACCAGTTCCGGGCGGAAAATTACGGCAATGCCGGAGCGCTGTTCTTCAAGGCGACGCAACTGGCACCCAACGATGGTGGCGCATGGATGGGCCTGGCCGCCTGCAGCGACCGCATCCACCGCTTCGACCTCGCCGACCGAGCCTACGCCCGAGCCTTCAAACTGGTTGGCGCGTCGCCCGAATATTACAACAATGTCGGCTATTCCTACCTGCTGCGCGGCAAGCTGCAGGACGCACGTGCGAATTTCCTCAAGGCCTATGAACTGGCGCCCAACGATCCGACCGTGGTCAACAATCTGAAGCTTCTGTCGTCCAGTGTGAAGAACGTCGAGCGGCAGTAGCATGCTGTTTTTTGGATCGGTACTGCTCAAGGCGCTCACCGTCCCGCTGCTCGCAAGAGTCGCCTGGCTCGATTTCACTACCCAGAAGATAGCCAATCGCGATGTACTGCTGCTGCTTGGCCTGGGCTTGGGATCGCTTGCGCTTTTCTCGCTCTATTCGAGATCATGGTTTGGAATGGGGCTGAGCGCGGTTGCCGGGCTTCTGCTTTTTGTCATGCTTTTCCCGTTCTGGGGCCTGCGAAAGATCGGCGCCGGCGACGTCAAGCTGATGGCGGTTACGCCGTTCCTGATCGGCGGCGGCAATCTCGCCCTGTTTTCAGTGTTGTTGCTGATCCTCGCCCTCGCCACCGCGGCGATCGTGAGAAACCCGCTCATGCTGCCGGCAGGCGCCTTCCGGCTCTTTGTCCAGCACTTGGACCGCAAGGGCGTCGTGCCGTTTGGCGTGCCGATTTCGGTCGCGGCAATCTGCACGATCGCGTTTGTGATCTACAAAAGTCTGGTGCTGGCGAGCAGCTCCGGAATCCTGGATCAGCTTAATTGAAGCTCGGCAGTCCGCTCTGCTGCACGAAGCGCGCGCCGACGTAACCTTTGCTTAATGCCGAACTGGCAGTCTATCTGCCTATTGAGGGTGGGCTATGATACAGGATTACCGGTCGACAGTAGCCTGGTTGGCGGCTGGATTGATTGTTGGTGCCGTGGCGTTCCCGTTTGCGGCTGTTGTCAACAGACCGGCGACACCAACAATTATCAGCGCCGAACCGCCACCGCTCCCAATCATCAAAAAGACGTTCGTCCGAAAATGGCGCCGTACATAGCGATCAGTGGTGCCTGTCCCCAATACCGCGCACCGTCTGCAGCGAGACCCGGATTGGACGGATCGCGCTCGGTCCTGCGGCTCAGCCGGTTGATCTGGACGTCGATGGTGCGCTCGCCGACTTCCGAATCGTCACCGGCGAGTTCATAACGCGGCATGGTTTCGCCGACCCGTGCGGCGAAGACCGCCAGGATCTCTTGCTAGCGGCCGCGCGCCCGCCGCCCCGCCTCAGTTCGCGCCTGCACAGCGTGCCATGCGTTCCCCAGCGCTCCTAACGACATTGGCACGATCATCGAAGGTTGCTTTAATGGCAGGTTCCAGATCGAAAAAAGGAAGAGAAGAAGAATCTGTGCGCTCTCTGCACACAGTCTCCCAAATTATCTGCTTTTGCAGGAGTCGGCTGGTGGTGATCTGCCTCGGGAGCCGGCGATCGGCGCGGAGGCGACCATTCCTGGCAAAAAATTTCCGGCTTCGCATGACCTTCCGCCGCAACACGGACAAGACGCTGCCGGCAAGGGGCTGAGCAATAAAAAGCCCGCCACCGTGAGGCAGCGGGTTCTCTTTCGGAAATGATGAGCTGCCTTTTACGGCCGGCCTTCATGGGGCGGGGTTGCGGATGCCTCTGGCCGGACATTCGACGTCATTGAAGCGAGGCACTCTTCCAGACGTTCCAGCCGCGCCTTCTGGCATCGCAGTGTGTGCGCGACGTCATGCAGCCTGGATTTACCCTGAGAGTTGGCGGCAGCGATCAAGTCTATTTGTAGCCGACTGATCTCGCTCCGCAGATCGCGAGCGTCAGCTTCCATCAGACCCCTGATCCATCCAGCCCCGCGCATTCCAGCACACCATCCACCGAGCCCTGCGTCGCACGATAGCAGCGAGTTTGCTAACAACCATGCCATGAACCTTCTCGAATTTTATGCATTGCTAATATATAAAAGGCCCGCCACCGTCAGGCGTCCGGGCAGTTTTTGCCCGTTCGGATCGATCTGTGAGGTTTGTCACGGACGCATCGACGTATCGGCGTAGGCTACGTGCAGTTTCCTGCAGGGGTAAAGGGAGTGGTCCCGATGCTTGTGAACCTTCCTATGCTTGTGAATCTTCGTCTTGTCGCAGTTGGTCCCCTTGCCGATTGGGTCCGTCATCGAGCCGAGCAGAAGGCGCTGTTGAAGGCGACGGACGAGTTGAGCAAGTCACCAGACGACATGCTCAGCGACATCGGGATTTCCCGTGACGACATCACGACGTTTGCGTTCCGCAGCCCGGCGTCGAGACGTTGGGGCTGAGCAACAAAAAAGCCCGCCACCGTGAGGCAGCGAGCCAAATTATTCGAGAAGCAAACTGGATCGTTCCAGGTTCTGTAGCGCGGGAAGCGCCGCCGGTCGCCGAACACCCGGCCGAGGATGCGAATGCAAGAAGATGGCCCTCGTCCGCACACCATGGAATCGAGAAGGAACGTCTCGTGCAGACTTCCCTTGGCGGCAAAGCGGCCCCCATAGCCTCGCCCGTGATTGTTGCGCCAGCTCATGGTTTGCGGATGACCGCCTCCAAACATGGCGACCACAACGCACCCGTCCTCCAGTTCCGCGTCTGGATCAATGATAAGGCTTTCAGCCCGAAGCTCGGGGTAGGTGTCTGTCACCGCAAACACGTTGTAGGCCCACTTGCTGGCGGCACTGCGAGGCAAAACTGCTGCCCCAGGGTCACGTGACCATGCCGAGACGATCGCGGGCTATCAGATGCCGTCGACGTTCTCTTGAGCCGCGACCGAAATTCGACTAGTCGAGTCAGCCGCTTCCGATGATCGCCAGTATATCAAGCAAACGACCAGCCCGGCGTACCCGACTTGCAGAACGATCAGCGCAAGGACCGCACAGCCGAGCGCGGTCCAAATTGAACCGGCTTCGATGTAGGTCCAGATCGCCACAATGATCGCAGTGGCAGACATGCCGACCAGAAACTGTGGAAAATACATTCCTAACGCATTTCATTAATTTAGCGATTGCGCAATTAGCTGATTCTAAAATATCGCTGCAGCATGATGTCGCATCGGTTAGCGCTACCCATCCATAGAAATGGCCGCTGCAGTCTTTGGTGTGGGGGCCGCACCGGCCACCGCGCGGGAAGATACAGCCCCCGCGCTGCCTAAGATATAATCATATTAGCGATCACGCAATTAACCATGTAGGCGCTCCCAAGCCGAAACTCAGGGAATCCCTCTTGAAGGCTCAAACGAGAGGACAAGCTAATACCGTTGAGAGGCGCGGGCATGGACGACGGTATGGGCGAGCATCTTGGGGTTTTCGACCTTGACGCTTTGCGCAAGGCTTTCCTCGAGTTCGTAGAAGAGCATAAAACCACGGATCATCCTGAGTGGGGCGAACTCGCCAAGCTGTTCCTCGAAAATCAACGAGAGCGGCACCAAGAACCGGACCCTGCCCAGCCGGAGGGGTGAACGCACCAGCGCTGTGTGACCGGACCGGCGCAGAAGCCATGACCAGAACAAACCGGGGATTCAAGGATTCGCGGTGTCGATCTACATTTGCTCTGAGATGGCATTGGCGTGGCGCTGGCCGGTTAGGTAAGCGAGCCCCTTGTCAGGCAGTCCGGCATGTAGGACATGACCGGCACGTCGGGGAAGCCTCAGGCTAAGTCCACCCTTTCGGCGACACGACGATTCACTTCGATAATCAATTCGAAGACGCTTTCAAGCTCGCCGTCGATCTCGTCGGCAGGAATCCCGGCCTTCTCGGCAGCTGTCATCAACTGGTCTTTCAAGTCGCCAACCGAGATGGGGTCTCCCCGCGCCACAATGGGCAGTTGTTTGGCTACCCACTTATCGAGAAACCTCAGGCCACGGACGCTCATTTGTTAGCAACCTCTCATCCTTGACACTGCACCCGCCCGCGGCCGGGTGACACCCGATCGCATAAGCGTGACGATTCCCTCCTATGACTTCCCGCATGCGGTTGTCGATTCGACTTCGAAGGCCGTGATCGGCCAGATATGGAATTAGTCGGCCCGGTCACGCGCATCGACGGCGACAAGGTAACCGTCAGCCTGCGGCCACTGGTGACTGTCGACGCCGAGCACGTGCGCGTTGTTGAGAGCCATGTGGGGTCGCCACGGCGAAAAAAGCCGATTGTTGACAAAGCCTAACGGCGCTGCTTGAGGAGATCAAAGGCCTCGTCGCAGGGGCAGCCGCCGGAAAGAATGGGATTCGGGCCGCTTTGGATCATTATGCGGTTCCCGAGCCAGCACGGCGACAAGTACCGAGCAGTCGAGTTCCTCGTTGAACGAAAAGTGCGGGTCGGCCTCTGGCAAGATCTGAGCCAAGCGTAGCGATTTCAACCTGGCTGTCTTGGCGGCACGTTCTGTGCATTCAACCTCATTGATCGCTTTCGCGGACCGCACTGCACCTGGGCGTTCTCCCAGCCAACACATTTCCTGGTAGCCTCATTCTCACCTCCCCCCAACGCAAATTTCTACATTCGGATGAACCATGTCGCCCTTCATTCTGATGAAGCCCAAGCTGAAGCAGCGGACCAGATGGCCCGCGATTGTGGGCTCGCACCGCCCGGCGAGGTGATGCGAGCCCGGCCGAGTCTTGCGGGACCTCGACCAGCAGCGAACACCCACTCGCTGCCGTTCTATCAACAAAGCCCCCAAATTTCAGGTTCCGCTTATATACAAAAAAGCCGGCCTCCTTTCGGCAGCCGGCCAGTTCCAACAGAACAAGGGAACGTGCACTGATGGGGCAGTGCAACGCCCGAAGTGTTCGAGGCCACAATGTTCCAAGGGTGAGAATAACGAGGCAGCCTAGGTAGCGGTTGGTGCCAGCCGCATGGCTTGCCCCCTCCGCCCTCTTGACTGCCCGAGCGGGTTAGGTACCTTCACTGCGTGCCTTGAGAGAAGCGGCCCGGGCACCTTTGGAAATGAAGCCGCGTGATAACCGACGATGGGGGAGCCCTTACGTCGTAGACAACGAGCAGCACGGCTGCCCAAGCACAACTCCAAACAACAACAATCCGGCTTCCGCGCCCATGGCGGCGTTGCGGCCACTAAAAAACATGGAGCAAAGTGATGACCAAAATTGTCGAATATCAGGATAGTGACGTGACGGTGGTATCGCGGAATCCGTTGCGAGGCGCACTGAAACTGGTGACCGATGACGACCACACAACCTTCCTCGAACTGGACAGGGACAGCGCCGAGTGGCTGGTGTCGGCGCTCCTCGACTTCCTCATGGAAGGCAAACACCCAGAAACACCAAAGATGACTGTTGAACCGGCCGCTGACGCCGCCAGAGGCCGCGACCAAGTGCTAACCGCCATTTTTGAAGGCATAGCAGCAGCCTATCAAGCCACGCTCTATGAAAACAATGATCCTTTGGACAATTGCGCGACCTTTGCAGAGACGGCACTAGCGTGGCTGGAGTCGAGTGGCTTAAGAGTGGTGCGTTAAGCCACCTTTGCTGCCTGCACGGTTTCGGGGCGAACCGTGCAGGTTGCCCAATGGGGCGAAAGTGGAACAAACAGGGGATTCACATTCCCGGAGTTCCGATCTAGAATCATTCCATGGAAACGGTGTTCGATGATATCGCCAACGCCCTCAGAGAGCCCCGCTCAGACGTGTGGCGCCCAGTCCGCGCCTTCGCCCTCGATCTTAGCCGCCAAGCTGTTCCTTGGCCTCGCTGTCGGCCTAGGCGTTTGCTTTGGAATGGCGCTGGCTGGTTAGCTATCTCGCTGCGGCCGACTGAAGTGCGACAGCAGCAAAATCTGCCGTTGAGTTTCCCGAAAACGTAGCAGTCTCTGATTCAGCGGAGGTCGAACTTGTTGATGCATGGATGCCAAGGAAATCCTTTCCACAAAGGGCACTAAAATCTTCGGTGACATTGCTCATGGACCCGGAGGTGGTGCCGGAAGCGATGAGCGAGATAAAAGCGATGCCATCGGCTGGAATGGTGATGGTAATCCTGTCGCCGCTTTCTGCAGCTATCGCGGCAGGTATCTCAGAAGCTCCAACCACTCTGTAAATCTGCGCCGTGACAGACGGGTTGCCGCCATCAAAAGTGAACCCGATGTCGGTCGACGTTGTGTTTTCCAATATGTCGCCGCTGCCGGCTGATATGAACCAGATCTCGGAATTGGCGCTTGAGGGCACATCATGACTGCGCACCAGGCGCCTTGCCCGAAGGTCGCCGACAGTTACGGTATCCAGCGTCCGCAACTCCCCGAAAAACTTCCATGAGACTTCGAGCCAGATATCCCTACCGGTAGCAACAGCACCAAGGTTTTTCGAGGGCGCCTTAACCGTGGGGCCAGGGACGAGCCCCCCACTATTAAAGGCCGAGACAGCCGAGACCATGATCGGTGACGAGCGCTGTAAATTCTGAAAGCCAATGATCGCCGCCGTGATCGCCAACGCCGCCAGGACAAGGGCAATCGCTATCCAAACAACTGACCGGCGTCGATTCGCATCGTTGCCCCAACCCTAGGGGAAAGATCAACGTATTAGCAACTGCTTGTATTTCTCGTGAACCAGGATCATTCTTGCCGCACGGAGGCCACCAGTAACGATGGAAAAGGGGAACGCCATGGAATCCGTTTGCTACGCCCAAAGCTCGATCTGTTTGCTGTCGTTCTTAGTCAACACCACGATGGCGCTTATTGTTTTGACGCCATTCGCAGCGACGCGCCTGCTGGTGTTGAGGATGCGCGCGGGCTCGGGCCGAAACCTTCAACTCGCTTAAGGCGCCGTGGGCAAACCACGTTACCGAGGCGCAGATCATGCGATTAGTTCTGTTGATCCTTGCCGCTGTCGCCGTGTTCTACATCTGAGACAACGTTGGCGAACGCGCCACCGACGAGATCCGCACTCATCTACAACGCCCGCGAGCGGCTAAGGGCTTCGGTGCAGTCGTATTCCTTCCAGACCTTACCCTGAAACATCTGCTGCGCAAAATGCCTCTTAGAATCGCTTGGACCCTTGCTGGCGGCCGCGGCTCGTTCGCGGCACATCAAGGACATGTTGGGGACCTGCCAGCCGCCTGGAGAGAAGCGGATGCGCGGCGCCGGCAAGGCCGCATCGACGTGTGCAGGAAGGGATGAGCGCAAAACCGACATTGGCAGGAAAACCCGGGTAAATGCCGAGGCAAGACCGGATCTGGATGGCATCGACTCCTTCGAGGATATGGGCCTGCTTCGGCTAATCCAATCCCTTAGCGTATAAAGCATGCGATATGGACCTGTCGGATTGTTTGTATTCAAACGTCTATTGCAACGCAATATCGTC
Organism: Mesorhizobium sp. M0514; assembly: GCF_040321145.1. Taxonomy (NCBI): domain Bacteria; kingdom Pseudomonadati; phylum Pseudomonadota; class Alphaproteobacteria; order Hyphomicrobiales; family Phyllobacteriaceae; genus Mesorhizobium; species Mesorhizobium sp. M0514. The sequence continues at coordinate 4,759 of NZ_JAMYQZ010000072.1, read as the reverse complement.
GGCAAAGAACGTCCGAATGGGGCTGTCGGCGGCTCCGTCGTGGGAACGAAAAAGAAGAGAAGCAGGACTTCCGTGTGCGATTTCTGCACGGTCTCCCGCAACGTCTGATATTACTTATCTATCCGCTCCATCCATCATGGGTGCAATTCGATCGAGCCTCACGGCTCCGATTGTGGAAGAGCAGGCCATCCGATTTCTGTCCAGCCATATCCGTCGTCACTACTACCCTCCTTCCTGCCTTCCCTTCTCGTGCACAGACGTCAGTCATAGCCGTGCTACTGCATGATCAACGTTCGGGAGCGTGCCCGCCCTTCCCTGCCCCACAATTCGAGGCCGATGCTCGGAGACGGCGTGCTTGCCTATTTCGGGTGGCCGATGGCTTACGAGGATCACGCAGAGCGTTCCATTCGGGCTGGCCTCCAGGCCCTCGCCGCAGTCGAGGCCATCCAATCGCCCGACGGCGAGCAACTGAAGGCGCGTATTGGCATCGCATCGGGCCACGTGGTGGTCGGCGACATTGCGGGCAGCAGCGTGAACGAGCGCGCCTCAATCGCAGGGGACACACCCAATCTCGCGGCGCGCCTGCAAAGCGCTGCCGCTCCCGGTCAGATCGTCGTTGCCGACAGCACGCGTCGGCTCGCCGGGCAGTCCTTCGAGATCGAGAGCCTCGGTGAGCAGGAGTTGAAAGGCTTCAAATCGCCTATTGCCCTATTCGCGGTTCGTGGCGAGCGGGAGGTGGAAAGCCGGTTCGACGCAGCGCACGATCGCGCTTTGTCGAAGTTCGTCGGCCGAACCAGCGAAATCGGCATTCTGCTCGAGCGCTGGGAGTTGGCCGAAGCCGGCCAAGGCCAGGCGGTTTTCGTGTCGGGAGAAGCGGGCATCGGGAAGTCGCGCCTCGTGGATGCGCTCGAGGAACGGCTTTATGAGAGCCATCATGAGCTAATCCGGCTGCAGTGCTCTAAGCCGGCTTGCAGGCTTTTCATCCGCCGACAGCGAAGCCATGCGCGATGAAAAATTTCGCGCGATTGTTCAACGTTACGGGGAACATCCCTCGGAGGTCGGACCGATCTACGCCGAGTTGCTCTCGCTCGACCTCGGCGGCGCGTTCAAACCGCTCGATCTCTCCCCCCAACATCGTAAGGAACTCAGCGTCCACACATTGGCGAACCGCGTTCTGCTCGCGGCGAAGATTGCGCCGGCCTGATCGTAGTGGTTGGCCGCCTAGTCACGCATCAGGTCGAAGGCATCGCGCCGTCGATCATGGTCTGGCCCTGGGCGGTGAGTGTCTCGAGTTCAACCGCCTTGATCTCGCTGCCATCCTGTTCGCGCTGCAGGCAGCGCTGGGCATGCTCGTTGTCGTCCAGTTGCCGCTCGATCCGGTGTACAACTCGGTGGAAGACATTGGTGACGGACCAGAGCAGGTCATCGAGGTCGGGTTCGAGGCGCGTGTCGGCCAAGGTGGCGATGAGAGCGTCATAGATGTCGGCCACGGCTCCGGCCACGTGGTCGCCGCTGGGAAGCAGTCGCGGGTCGGGCTCGTCGGCATAGGGGCGCCAGCCATAGAGCTGGAGTTCGGTGAGGATGTGAGCGGTCGGAGAAGCTGCGTGGTGCGGTTCGGTGTCGTCGTGCTCGGCCATGGGATGCTCCCGTCGGTTTGACCGCGCCCCTCGCGGCCTTCATGGCGAAGAGAGCCCGTGGGCGGGTTGGCCGGACACCCGAAGCGAAGCGGAGGGCCGGAGCGTAGCGAAGGATGGCGGCGGCCGGCTATTTTGCATCGCGATGGAAAGGCGTCGCACCCTATCGCTGGCTTTCGCCAGCAATCGCGCGCCGCCGGAGAATAGTCGGCCGCCGCCATTGCCTGGCCGGCGAGCTTGTGGGCTGATCGCCCTCTCGAAGGCCGGATCGCGGTTCTCTACCGCATCCAGGCAACGCCGCCGGCACCGTGCGCCGCCGCACGCTTCCCTGCCGGCTCAAGTAAACCGCTTCAGATAGCGGAGGCAGTCCTTGCGCATCAGTTGGTCCGCAATCGGGGCACGGAAGGCGGCAAGTCCGAAACGGCCGAGGTCTTCGTTGAAGTCCTCCATAGCCGGCGACAGCACGATTGCCTCGATTCCGGCGTCGGTCGCGCGCTCCATCAGGCTGTCTCTGGCACCGTCACCGGCCGGATCGTTGTCGCGGATGACGTAGAGCCGCCGCAGGTTCGGAGGGAACAGGATGGCGGCAAGATGGGCTGCCGAGAGTGCTGCAGCCATCGCCATGTCAGGCAAGGCGCATCTGAGCGACAGCGTCGTCTCGACCTTCGCCTGCCGCCATGACGCTGTCGGGTACGCCGAAGCGGACGGCGTGACTCAGAAGGTCACCCATTGCCCGACGCGGCGTGTCGACGGGTGCCTTGCCGGCGCTGTCCCGTGCGAGCCAGGTGCGGTGCGCGCCGGTCAATCCGGCGTTTAACATCCGCTGAGTGTTTTCATTTTTAACGCAATCCCCGATTGGTAGACTCTCGCGATGCATCGGCAGCTACTGGCTCCGTCGGGCCGAGGGGGAGGCCGACGGGAGTAGCAACCATGCCCTTGCAGAAACAGGACTTTCGAACCAACAGGGCCGACTATGCAATTGCTGCCAAGAGCAGCGCGGATAGCGACCGCGATGAGTTACTAGCAAGGAAAACGATGTCGCTCTGGCTCAGAGATAAGCGGTCAGCCAGATTGGCTGCAAACCCATCGGCTACCTTTCCCGGGCCCTCGAAAGCAAAAACCTTTCGCTTGAAGCGATGATAGAGGTCTCTCCGCATGTGAAAAAGCGGCGGTAGAGGACTGGAAGGAGGCTTAATCGCCCGGCCATTCAAGGATGACACTTTCCCCGGCGTTTCGTCGCGCCTCAAAAATGGAAAGACGGTCTATCGCTATCGTGCAAAGGGAATGCCTGAAATCCGCCTCCGCGGCCAGCCCGGTGATCCGGAATTCGAGGCTGCCTACAAAGGGCGACCCAGAGCCAGGGCCTGAAGGCAATTATCATCGACCTACCCGGTCGGGCGTTGCCAAAGACGTTCGGTCATGCAGCGCGGCGACTTGAAGGGACTATGGAATGGCTGGACTTTGACGAAGCAACGCAGCGGAAGAATGTCAGGCTGATTGAACGCTTCCTTGGGATGCAGGTCGAACCTGCCTACCCGCTGACTTGGCGCGATACGCCAGTAGAACATCTCGACGCCGACCATCTGCGTGCGATTGTCGAAAGCGCCTTTGCCGCCAACCGGACGGTTGCCAAGCACCTGCTGGTCGCAATCAAGAAGCTCCTGTGGGTGGGGATCGAAGTTGAGAAATGGATCAAACCGCAGAACAATCCCTCACTGTCGATCCGCGTCCGCATTCCTAAATCCACCACCAATCCCGCGTGGCCGGTCCCCATTTGTGAAAAGTTCGAGGCGCGCCATCCGATCGGCTCCCCGCCGCGCACCTGTTACGCGCTCGCCTTTTGGCTGGGCAACCGACGAGGCGATATCGCCTCGTTGCAATGGGACGATTTGGTTTTCGAGGAGATCGAACTGTTCGATGGCTCCCTAGAGGTGATCGAAGCCTTCGATTTCCGGCAGAAGAAGAGCCGCAACCGTCACGGCGGTCGCGAGATGTTTATCCCCATCCTCGACAAGCTGGCGCAAGCCTTGGCGCCGCTCGACGTTCGAAAGGCGGAACGGTACTGAAGAATGCCTATGGGCGTCCATTCGCGGAAAAGAGCCTCACCGGCATGATGGCACATAGGAACAAGCAGGCCGGCATTCCGGAGGGCTACACTCTCCACGGGCTACGCCGCACCTTCGGCACGTATCTCGCCGAATGCAACATCCAAGCGCGTGCCATCATGGAGGCGACGGGGCATTCTTCCATGACGGTGACGGACGAATATGTCCGGGAGGCTAACAAGAAGCGAATGGCCGTCGACATAGCCCGCGCCATTAACGAGCGCGAGGCCAAACGCGATGCGATGAAGCAGCGAGCGGCCCTGCGCGTCGTCAAGTAAGTGAAATCAACCGACCATGATCAGGGTCCCATATCGGGTGCCCTTTTCTTCGGGCCCATAATGGGCCCAAAACGTTTTGGGCTGAGGCATATTTCTAATAAGAAAATCAATGGCGATGGTGGTGGTGGCAGTCTGGAGCGAACCCGTCTCTGTCTGATCTTCCCTGTTTCGCCCCGAAAAACAGCGAATTTTGGCGATTTTGGGCGCCCGAGCCATTTTCGGCCTAGAATCCCGGCGCAGTTTCAACGCCTTGGCATAAAATTCCCTATTCAGCCTAACAGAGAAATGGACGCGGCCTATCAGGGAACGCAGCGGCTTTAGAGGCCAGGAATGCGCGTCCCCTGTTCGCCTTTGAGCGGGCTTACGAATTGGTTCGTCACGCCGCCATGGAAAAAAAGCCGAGTGCAGCACACCTTCACCGCCAAGAATTGTATGACCTCGTTTGGTCGACGCCCATCGTCACGCTCGCTGAGCGGTTCAATATTTCGGATCCAGGACGAGCGAAGAGTGAAACGTCCCCACACCCGGTCGCTGGACTAGTGGCAGCGCTGAGATCTGCAAATCCAGACCAACACGGCGAGGTCTCAGTTCCGGGTGTAAGCGTTTATGAGCGGACTGAAAATCCGCGTGTCGGTGGTTCGAATCCGCCTCCGGGCACCATCTCTTTATGGTCCATTCCGGACACATAGGTTACGGTTTATATCGGAGACATGGGTAACACTTTTGGCCCGAAGGGGTTTTG